>DVIO01000032.1 GCA_018711205.1 Candidatus Avamphibacillus intestinigallinarum
CATAAACTATCATAAATACTTTAATTAGACTCGTAAAATTCAACCATTACATTATAACATAACAATTTGCCCTTTCAAGCATTTTCCCTTTGCATTATTCATCAATAATAGATAAGTATAAGGCACTACAAACTTGCATCTCTTCTATGTAATCCTTTAAAAGGGTTTCATTCAATGGCTCTCTAGTATCTGCTTGCACATGTAAAATACTTTTCAGTGCCTCTGTAATTGGTTCAACTTGAGAACTTTTTATCGCGATTGGATAACGCACGTATATATAATGCTTTAAAACATCTGTCATCATTTTATGTAAAGTTGGATCTTCTTGTTCTAAGTACTTAAATTTCAATTGAATTTCCTTCTGTATAGCCCCCTCTTCAGGTCGATATATTGTTACTGGGTTAACACTCATTGATTGTTTATTTTTTACAACCGGAATCAATTGATCAATATTTTTGTCTTTACACCATAAAAGAATGGCTGTTTTTACAAGGGGATGAACATGTTCGTTTGTTAAACTATGAATAATGACCTCATTGGGCTGCAAGCGGTTATTTCGCATCTTTTCAATAAGATTCCACTGTTTTATGTATTCGTGTTCATCAATCGCATTTTGAAAAGCTTTTGTCCATTTTCGACTATTTTTTTCTTGTACATCACGATTCATTTCTTGACTAATCGCATGAAGTTGTAAAAACTGTTCTTTAATCACATCAGGTATATCATCTGCTTTTAAAACTTCACTTACCAAATCAATCAATTCAATGTATTGATTTGTTTGAAATAAAATCGTTAAGTAAATATGCATGTAATGATAATATCCATCATCTTCAAGTTCAATGAGTGATTTCGCAAGCATCTCCGCTTGATCATAAAGACCCATTTCCATTAAACAAATGATTTTACCAATCATAATTTCTTGATGTTTGACATCATGTTCAATTAACTGATCAAACTTTTGTAGGGCTTCTTCGTATTTTTGGCTTTTCATAGCCTGTAAACTTTCACTTTCTAGCATTTGCTTCCATTTTGGAAATAACACTACATTATCCTTTTCTGCCATTCACACACCTCCTACTTTTAAGTTTCATTATTTATATGAATACACAGTTCAAGAATTCCCTATTAAAAATAAAAGGAAACCTAAATAATGTAGGTTTCCTTTTAGCTCGTTTAGCGTCCCAAGCAGGATTCGAACCTGCGACCCACAGCTTAGAAGGCTGTTGCTCTATCCAGCTGAGCTATTGGGACAAAACTTATGATATGTAATGGAGCGGGTGAAGGGAATCGAACCCTCATCATCAGCTTGGAAGGCTGAGGTTTTACCACTAAACTACACCCGCATGCACATTATGATAAAGTGCATCTTTAGTAATTCTTGAATTAAAGACAACTAATACTATAATCGTTTAAAAAACTTTTGTCAACATCAATTGATCGGAATTTTGACGTTTTCTTTAAAATAGTTCTTGTAAAATAGATTCCATTTCTTTCATTGCCTTTGATCGGTGGCTGATACGATTTTTTTCAGTTGCACTTAATTCTGCCAATGTTTCCGTATAGCCGTTTGGAACAAATATTGGGTCGTAGCCAAAACCATTTATTCCTCTTTTCTGAAATGTGATTTTCCCTTCACAGTATCCTTTTGAAAAGAATGTACCTTTTCCTGGGATATAAAGGGCCAATACAGAAACAAAACGAGCTGTTCGTTCATCCTCTTTTATCTCGTTCATTTCTTGTAAAACCTTTTGAATGTTCTCCTCATCAGTAGCTCTTTCTCCAGCAAAACGGGCAGAATACACGCCGGGACGGCCATCTAATCCATCAATTACAAGCCCTGAATCATCGGCCAATACCGGCCCCGCGATTTGTTCTGCAATTCCTTTTGCTTTTAATTCTGCGTTTTCTTCAAAAGTTGTTCCTGTTTCTTCAATATCCTCGGGAATTTGTGCTAATTCTAGTAAGGAATGGGCTTCAACTTGAAAAGGTTTAAAAAATGCTTTGAATTCTATTGCTTTTCCTTTATTTTTCGTTGCAATCGTAATATGTTTCATGAAAAATGCCCCTTATTTATTTTTGACCGTTTCCCCAATTTTATCAACTAATGTTCCAAGAGACTCTTTTTGGATTTCAAATATGTTCTGCATACCGATTTCAGCTTTTTCAAGTAATGCGTTAAGCTCTTCTCGTGAAAATGTAGCTTCTTCTCCTGTGCCTTGAATTTCTACAAATTGTCCATTACCAGTCATCACAACATTCATATCTACCTGTGCAGCAGAATCTTCGTGATAATCCAAGTCTAACACAATTTGACCGTCTTCAAGCATCCCAACAGATGTTGCTGCTAAAAAGTCTTTTACAGGCATTTTCTTAATCGTTCCAGCTTCAATTGCTTTACCAAAAGCAAGTACTGTCGCAACAAATGCTCCAGTAATGGAAGCTGTTCTCGTACCGCCATCGGCTTGAATGACATCACAATCTATCCAAATCGTTCTTTCACCAAAGGCATCTAAATCAACAATCGATCGCACTGCTCTACCGATTAAACGTTGAATTTCCATCGTTCTTCCACTTACTTTACCTTTAGATGATTCGCGAATATTCCGCTGGTCGGTTGCACGAGGTAGCATAGCATATTCAGCTGTAATCCAGCCTTTTCCTTGTCCACGTAAAAATGGCGGAACTCGGTCTTCAATGCTTGCATTACAAATGACTTTCGTATCACCGACCTTAATTAAAACAGATCCTTCTGGATGTTTCAGAAAATCATTCACAATTTGAATATCTCTTAATTCTGCTACATCTCGATTATCATGTCTCATATATCTTTTCCTCCTAAAAATCAGCCTCAATGTATGCAATATTGATTAGTCTTATCCATTTGTATAAGATTATAATTTTTCATGTGATTTATATTTATGTTTCGAAACAGGTTCATCATACGATTCCCCTTGTTCGTTTACAAGCGATTTTACATCTTCGACTGAAATATCAACAGCTTCAACATCTTCCAGCTCAGTTAATGTTCTGACCAGTGTTTCAATCACTTCATCTGCAATTTGATTTTTGTCATTGTCTTTCATAATTTCTTTAGAAAATTCTACTTGTAGGATGCCATCTTTCAGCTCCGGTTTTCCTTTTAAAGTGGTCCCCTCATTAAATACATTTAAAGCATTTGTATCAAGTGCTGGCCCATCGAGTAATGATTCTATTAACGCTGTATAGGTTTGATTTTGATCAACATTTACATGTTTCGTAACAGGGACATAATAGCGATTTTTATGATATTCCTTTGGATAAAACATTGTAACCGCTTCAGCTTCAAATAAATCTGTTGTAGAATTCATCACATTGATACCATTTGCTTTAGAGTACCCTTCGTTAATTGGGGTCCCATCAACTGGCATTTTATCTTGAGGATGACCATTAATCCATAATTGAATTTTCTTAACGTCTTCAAACTGTGTCAATGTATGTGTCATGGCCTCTAAGATTTTAACTTCGTCTTTTTTAGGATAATTTTTAAACTCCTTAGATACATCTACAATCATTGTGCCATCTTCTTTTAAATTTAATCCTAAAATTTCTGTATCTTCAGGTAAGACAGCTTGAAAGCCGTTCGGTAACATTTCTGTTACGGGACCACCTTTAACCATATGTTCAAGTGCTTGTGTGGCAACCTCTTTTGACTCTACCTTTGGTAACTCTAACGTTTGACTTGCAATTAAACCATTTGCATCGATTAGGTAGATTTCTCTAGCTGTTTTTTCATCTGATGCTTCGTCTTTTTTAGAATTTGTCTTTTTGGCTTTATCGTCTTTTTTCTCTGTTTCTTTTTTTTGATCTTCTTTAATGGTATCTTTTGCTTTTGCTGCCTTTTCTTCAATATCATCTTTTGGTGAATCGATTTCTTGTATGCTCTGTTCACCTTCAAAGCAGCCTGTTAATATGAGCAAAAGCCCAACAAAAGATATCATCATTAAACTTAGCCTTTTCATCTTTATCCCTCCACGTATGGTTTGTACTACCATATATATAAAGGGAAGTCAGATTTTAGACCTAAAAATGATACATTATGCTTTTTCAATCGTTGCTTTACCAATTTGAACGGCAGATAATTCATTAACAGATTCATCGAATATTCGGTTCGATAACTCAACAAATGTCTTTAAATCACCTGTTGTATAAAAACGGTGCTTCGGATTTTGTTTACCCTTGTACAATAATCCATGAACATCTAATATTGTACTCACCTCACGAGCTGTTTCTTGACTTGAGGATATGATGGAAATATTATCTCCAATCACACTTTGAATCGTATCAGCTAACAGTGGATAATGCGTACATCCGAGAATCAATGTATCTATTTCAGGGTCCGCTTGTAAAGGTTTCAAAGAACGTCTCACAACTTCCTCTGCTTCCTTACCTTTATTAATGCCTCTTTCTACAAGAGGGGTAAATTCAGGACAAGCAACAGCTGTTACATTGATTTCGTTATTGATTTGTTGCAATGCTTCTGGATAAGCACCGCTTTTAATCGTGCCTTCTGTTCCAATAATCCCAACATGTTGATTATATGTTGATTGAATTGCTGTACGTGCGCCTGGTTGAATAACACCGATTACAGGGATATCCAACTTGCTTTGTAAATCTTTTAACGTATAAGCTGTCGCTGTATTACAGGCAATCACTAACATTTTAATCTGTTTATGTAATAAGAAATCAACCATTTCCCAAGTGAATTGTTGAACTTCCTCTTTTGTCCTTGGGCCATAAGGGCATCGTTTTGTATCCCCTAAATATATAAAACTTTCTTTAGGTAATTGTCGCATTAACTCATTCGCAACAGTTAGCCCACCTACACCGGAGTCAATGACTCCAATTGCTCTTTCCACTTAAATCGCCTCTTCTGCATCAATCTTGATTGTTTCATTTTAAACTGTTTTTGATAACTTTCCAAATGGTGTAATTTCTAAATCATACATCTTTAATTATATTCACTAATATTTAGAATAGCAATCTACGTAGTTGGATTGATATACAAACGTAACAATGGATAAAAAGAAGTCGGAAATCCTTTTATATAGATTTCCGACTTTACATTATAAAGACAATTCTCCCATTCTGAGTAGTTCAACGACTGCCTGTGAACGACCTTTTACACCTAATTTTTGAATCGTGTTTGAAATATGATTCCGAACGGTCTTTTCAGAAATAAATAGTTCTTTCGCAATATCCTTTGTCGTTTTATCTTTTAATAATAATTCAAAAATCTGTCGTTCTCGTTTTGTTAATATTTGATTAGGTGGATACATCCCGTCTTTCAATCATCAACGCCTCCTTGCAGAAGGAATCGTACATATGACGGGGATTTATTTAGTCGTAATATATTATGAAATGATTGATAAAACAGTGCGTTAAAACAAAAGATATACATAAACTTTTCATATTTTAATGGTCGCTTCCGAAGAAATCCTTAAATGATTGAATCGTTGTTTCGCGATTCATTGCAGCAATTGATGTCGTTAATGGAATATGCTTTGGACAAACCTGGACACAATTTTGTGCGTTTCCGCAACCTTGCAAACCACCACTATCCATAAGAGCGTGATTTCGTTCGCTCTTATTCATTTCCCCAGTTGGATGCGTATTAAATAAACGTGCTTGAGAAATAACAGCCGGCCCCATAAAATCTGATTGATCATTGACATTGGGACAAGCCTCTAAGCAAACACCACATGTCATACATTTTGATAATTCATACGCCCATTGCCTTTTACTTTCTGGCATTGTCGGACCAGGTCCCAAATCATATGTCCCGTCTATTGGCACCCAAGCTTTAATATGTTTTAAATCATCAAACATCTGACTACGATCGACAATTAAATCACGAACAATCGGGAATGTTGACATCGGCTCTAAATGAATGGGCCATTCAAGTTGATCAATTAATGCAGCACATGATTGTTGCGCCCTACCATTTATCACCATGGAACAAGCTCCACATACTTCTTCTAAACAGTTCATTTCCCATTGAACAGGTGTCGTCTTTTTGCCTTCTCTGTTATATGGACGTTTTTGAATTTCCATCAATGCAGAAATCACATTCATATTTTTACGATAAGGTATCTCAAATGTCTCTTGATAAGGTTTAGCATTCGGTTCATCTTGTCTCGTAATCACAAAGGTTACAGTTTGCATCGTTTCATTCACTCCCTCAATCTGCCTGTGAATAATCACGAATTCGCGGTTTAATTAAAGACACGTCAACATCCTCATATGATATGATTGGTTCTTCTTTTTCCTTATCAAATGTCGCGATGGTTGTTTTAAGAAAGTCTTCATCATTTCGTTCTGGAAATGCTGGTTTATAATGCGCACCACGCGTTTCATCTCGTTCATAAGCACCGCGTGTAATAACGCGTGCTAAATGCATCATATTTCTTAACTGCCTTACAAACATAACAGCTTGATTACTCCACCTTGATGTATCAGAAACGTCAATATTATACCAGCGTTCAAGTAATTCTTTAATTTTTGCATCTGTTTTTAGTAACTTATCATTTTCTCGGACGACTGTAACGTTCTCGGTCATCCACTCACCTAGTTCTTCATGTAATTGATAAGCATTTTCCTCACCACTCATTTGTAATAACTGTTCAAATTTTTCTATTTCTTGTTGTTCATACTGTTTAAATAAACTGTCATCCATATCGGATACATGTTCAGTTAATTGCTCAATGTACTCAATTGCTTTTGGTCCAGCTACGGTTCCTCCATAAATAGAAGATAATAAAGAGTTTGCACCAAGTCGATTGGCACCATGTTGAGAATAATCACATTCCCCACAAGCAAAAATGCCTGGAATATTTGTCATTTGATCATAATCTACCCATAAACCACCCATTGAATAGTGAACAGCTGGGAAAATTTTCATCGGAACTTTATGAGGATCTTCACCAACGAATTTTTCATATATTTCAATAATACCACCAAGCTTCACATCTAACTCTTTAGCATCTTTATGAGATAAATCTAAATACACCATATTCTCTCCATTAATGCCAAGCCTTTGGTTCACACATACATCAAAAATTTCTCTTGTTGCAATATCACGGGGGACTAAGTTTCCGTAAGCTGGATACTTCTCTTCTAAAAAGTACCATGGTTTCCCATCTTTATACGTCCAAATTCTTCCACCCTCACCTCGGGCTGATTCACTCATTAAGCGTAATTTATCATCTCCCGGTATAGCCGTTGGATGGATTTGAATAAATTCACCATTTGCGTATTTTGCACCTTGTTGATACAGAATACTTGCAGCAGACCCTGTATTGATCATCGAATTTGTTGATTTACCAAAAATAATGCCTGGTCCACCTGTTGCAAATATCATCGCATCAGCTGGAAATGCTTTAATATCTTGATTTTTAATATGCTGTGCTACAATTCCTTTACCGACACCGTCTTCATCAAGAACGGCTTGAATAAACTCCCAGTTTTCAAATTTTTGAACAATGCCTTCTGTTTCAAACCTCCGTACTTGCTCATCTAATGCATATAATAACTGTTGACCCGTTGTCGCACCTGCATAAGCAGTTCGATGATATTGTGTACCACCAAATCTTCTGAAATCTAAATGGCCTTCTGGCGTTCTATTAAACATGACGCCCATTCTATCTAGTAGATGAATAATACCGGGAGCAGCATCACACATTGCTTTAACGGGTGGCTGATTTTGCAAAAAGTCTCCACCATAAACCGTATCATCAAAATGAATATATGTAGAATCTCCTTCACCTTTAGTGTTAACTGCTCCATTTATACCACCCTGTGCACAAACGGAGTGAGAGCGCTTAACAGGAACGATTGAAAATAAATCTACATTTACACCTTGTTCTGCAGCTTTAATCGTAGCCATCAGTCCTGCAAGACCGCCACCAACAACAATCACTTTTTCCTTGCGTTTCATATAAAATTCCCCTTTCAAATATGACTTCTTTAAACAAAACTAAATAATGCGCGTATGCCAATATAAGACATCACTAAAAATATAAACATGACGACATAGGTTGACATGCGTTGTGACTTTGGTGATTGTGTAATGCCCCACGTAATTAAAAAGCTCCATAATCCATTGGCAAAATGAAAAGTTGTTGATAAAATCCCAATCACATAAATAATCAACATAACTGGTGTCATTAAGATATGTTCCATTAATTCAAAATTCAATTGTTCT
>DVIO01000033.1 GCA_018711205.1 Candidatus Avamphibacillus intestinigallinarum
AGATCCAATTAACATCATCCCTTGCCAATTTAAAAATCCTTCGGTCATTAAAATTAAACCATTCATAATAACAGCCCAGATTCCATATTTAAATAAACTCATCATCGCGAGTGCTTCAAAATATGGTGCATGTTTTTTTAATAAAAAGCATAAAATCACAATTGTAAAAAATAAACTTGCAGTTGGACTATCTGGAACAAATGGCAAAAATTGAACAGGTGTTTCTGCTAATTGATCCTTATACCAATAAAATCCATAAATTGTACCGAGTAGATTGATAATAAATAATAAACGTAACCAACGCTTATCCATTAAGATAAACCGTACCATATATGCCTCCTAAACCCCATTTGAGTGAAAAAACACCTTTACCATTTAGGCAAAGGTGTTTGATATTATTCATCTGCTTTTTCGTTAACTTCTGTAATGAATTCTACCAATTGATCTAGTTCTTCATCAGATCCTTTGAACACATTTGGAGGCATATCTCCAATTCCCTCTTTTGCAATTTTTGCAATTTCCTCAGGTGTGTGATCAATACCAATTAAGCTTGGCGCTGATGAGCCACCTTCCAACTCGTTGGCGTGACAACTAGCACAATTGTTTTTATATACTTCATATCCATCCGAAGACGTATCAATTAAATCATTCGGTGGAATTGGTTTGTTTGCTTCAGCTCTTGCTTCCCAGTCAACATCTTTTGCTGATTCATATGTTAACCAAGCAGTAGCTACAAATGCAAGTACCATTAACGATACTGCAATTGGACGATGTTGTGGTCTTCTACCCGGTCCGTTATCAAGGAACGGTGCTAGGAAGAGTGCCCCAAATGCTAGTCCAGGTAATACTAAGATACCGAATAAAACATAAGGTCCACTGGCAAAGTCATATTTCAATAATTGATAAAGAAATAGGAAATACCAGTCCGGTAATGGAATGTAATCAGTTGCTGTTGGATCTGCCATACCTTCTAAAGGTGACGGATGAGCAATGGTTAAGCATAAAAATCCGACAATAAACACTGCACCTACAAGCCACTCTTTTAAAAGGAAGTTTGGCCAAAACGCTTCAGTTCTTCCCGGATATTCGGAATAATCCTTTGGGACAAATGGTGGGTTGTCAGAACGTATTCGCGAGTCACCAACAAACTTCATACCTTTACCCTTTTTCATGCGTTTCCCTCCTTACTAAATCTTATAGTGGTCCTGAAATACCTTGTTTACGTATTAAAATAAAGTGAACAGCCATTAAAGCAAATAGCGCTGCTGGTAAGAAGAACACATGAATCGCAAAGAATCTTGCAAGTGTTGCAGCACCAATAATGCTTGGATCACCAGCTAATAATGTTTTTAAATAAGTTCCTATTAACGGTACTTGTTCTGCAATATCAAGTCCAACTTGTGTTGCAAAGTATGCTTTGTTATCCCAAGGTAATAAATAACCTGTGAAGCCTAAACCGAGCATAATAAAGAATAATAGTACACCTACCATCCAGTTTAACTCACGTGGTTTTTTATATGCACCTTGGAAAAATACACGCATTGTATGTAAAAGTAACATTACGATTACAACACTGGCACCCCAGTGGTGCATTCCACGTACAATTTGTCCATGAGCGGCTTCTGTTTGCAAATAATAAACCGATTTCCATGCATTTTCGATATCAGGTACATAATACATTGTTAAGAACATACCTGATAGAATTTGGATGACGACTACAAAAAACGTTAATCCACCAAAGCAATAAACAAAAGCAGAGAAATGATGTGCTGGGTTAACATGTTCAGGCACCTCGTGGTCTGCAATGTCTCGCCAAATCGGAGCAACGTCAAAACGCTCGTCTATCCAATCATACATTTTTTGGAGCATTTATTTCGCCTCCGATCTTTCTATAGTATCTCCTAAATATAACATTCCGTCTTTAATCTTTTGTTCATAATAGTCAAGTGGTGCGTTTGGCGGTGTATGAGGTACGTTTGTACCGTCTTTATAGTATCGTCCACCATGACAAGGGCAGTAAAATTCATTTGGAAAGTCATCACTACCTTCCCAAGTTACAATACAACCTAAGTGCTTACAAATTGGGGAGAGAGCAATAATCTCATCTTTATCATTTTTAAATACCCATGCTGATTTATTTACTTCAGATTCATACCATGCATCGACTTGATCAATTGTCCATTCGATTCTTTTTGGTTCTGTCGTAATATCTTTCACAGCAACCTTAACATTCGCATAATCACCAGCATCTTTGGCTTTTAAAACTGGGTCAATCGCCATACGTAATGGTGACACCATCATACCTGCTGCCATAAAACCGCCTACACCTGTTAATGTATAGTTCAAAAATTCACGGCGGGACACTTGTTTCTTTTCACTCACTTCAGATTCCCCCCTTTATCACTTTATCATGGACATATTAAACTCATTCTAATTACTAGGACAATTCCATGATAGCTTAATCTTCATATTCGGTCAATATATATTCGGTCTGAATCAACATAAATTAGAAAAAGATTCTATTTTGGCTGTAAAATTAAAAATCACCAATAAATTTTAATTAATTCTTTAATTTGCTCTGTTTGATTTTTAATTTCTGTTTTAATTTTTTTAGTATCTTTATCTTTTATATCAATTGCCGAAGTCCAAATAACCTCACCAGATAAATCTGCTTCTTTCTTTTTCCATTGTGGTTCGAACGTGATAAAGAAAATATGTTGAAATGGCTGTTTTTTTATTTCCTTACACCAACCTTCCAAACGTTTTGCTTCTTCTTCTAAATCGTTTGTTTTTAAATAGTGATATGCTGGCATTAGCATGACACGACCAGTTAGTTCTCTTTCTAATTCCGTTGTAATTAATGATAGGTACTCATGCTGCGTCGTAATCTTTTCGAGCGTATCATCATTAGAAATTTCAAACGGCATTAAAGGAATAACGGCTGTATCTACGTACTCTTTTGCTCCAACGAACATTTCAACATTTAATGTAGACCAATTCATCGATATCATCCTTTATATAGATTTAATCCCTTGTTTGATTCTAGCGTAATTTTATAAAAAAAATCAACCTATCATACTTCCT
>DVIO01000034.1 GCA_018711205.1 Candidatus Avamphibacillus intestinigallinarum
CGCCGTAACCATACATCGATCAATAGTGCATCAGCAATTGTCAATGTAAGCAATAAAGTAATGATTAAACATGCAACTAAATAATAATGCCTAAAGATTTCTTCATGTTGCATAGCCCAAATATAACAACAAATAAGATAAATATTTAAAAAAACTAAAATAATAATTTGCAAAATGCTAGAAAATTCCGTAAAATAAGTAACAACAAATGAAAGCGGTATCATTATTATCGGAATAATGTATAGAGCGATAAACAAGGTAGCTTTTTTCCACCTTGTTCGCTCCACATTATGAGTACCATCATGTACGCCGTTTGTATATATCGCCAATAAAAAATCACATTGACTCTCTGGCAATAATTTATGTTCTTTCCAATATTGAATCTCATGAATGATAATTTGCTGACGTGTTTTGTCCAAGATTTCCACCTCATGTCTTGAGTGTAGAAGAAATCATTCAAATCGGAGTATAACATTCATCACTTAAAAATCGTATCTCAGTCTAAAAAGTCTTTTAATCGTTTACTGCGACTTGGATGACGTAATTTTCGTAATGCTTTTGCTTCAATTTGACGAATTCTTTCTCTTGTTACACCAAATACTCTGCCTACTTCTTCAAGAGTTCTTGTACGACCATCATCTAATCCAAAGCGTAGTCTGAGTACATTTTCTTCACGATCCGTTAAAGTATCAAGAACGTCTTCTAATTGCTCTTTTAAGAGTTCATATGCGGCATGGTCTGAAGGTGAAACAGCTTCTTGATCCTCAATGAAATCACCAAGATGTGAATCATCTTCTTCACCAATAGGGGTTTCCAATGAAACGGGTTCTTGAGCAATTTTTAAAATGTCACGTACTTTATCTGGAGATAACTCCATTTCTTCGCCAATTTCTTCAGGCGTTGGTTCTCTACCAAAGTCTTGTAATAGTTGGCGTTGTACTCGAATTAATTTATTAATCGTTTCAACCATATGCACAGGAATACGAATGGTACGTGCTTGGTCAGCAATTGCGCGTGTAATCGCCTGGCGAATCCACCAAGTTGCATACGTACTGAATTTAAAGCCCTTTGTATAATCAAACTTTTCAACTGCTTTAATAAGCCCCATATTTCCTTCTTGAATTAAATCTAAAAACAACATACCTCGACCTACATAACGTTTAGCAATACTTACCACCAAACGTAAATTCGCTTCAGCCAGACGGCGTTTTGCTTCCTCATCACCTGTTTCAATTCTTTGTGCTAATTCAACCTCTTGATCAGCAGAAAGTAAATCAACACGACCAATTTCTTTTAAATACATACGTACAGGATCATTGATTTTAATGCCTAATGGTACGCTTAATTCTTTATTTGCTTCTTTTTTATCTTTTTTATCAACACCAAACTCATCTTCTGCTTCTAATTCCTCTTTAGCAATAGCTTCCATAGTTGGGTCATCCGTTTCGCCTATGACATCAACACCTTCAGCATTCAACTCATCATAAAACTCATCCATTTGATCAGATTCAATGGTGAAGTTCGCTAATTTATCAGCAATTTCTTCATAAATAAGGACACCACGTTTTTTGCCCATTTCCAGTAATTGTTCTTTCGCTTGATCAAATGTTAGATCTTGCTCTTTTGATTCTGACGCATTATTTTTTGACATAAAATGGCCTCCCTCCAATTATTAGCAACTTCACTGTTACCGTTTTGCTTGCTTTTCTAATTCTAAAATTTGCATAGCAATTTGAGCTGCTTTAATCGGGTCATTTTGTTGTTCAGCAAGTTTTTGCTTATTGCGTAAGGTTTGTACATTTTCTTGATCTTGTTTTTTATGTTGGATTATATATATATAATCTGCTAATTCTTGATCTGTCACTTCTGATTCTTTTTGAATCATCGCTATCTCAGAAGTAAGTTGTTGCAACGCTTGATCTGGCAACTTTTCAATAAAGGTAGCAATATTCATTTGGCTATGTTCTTCATAAAAGGCATATAAATAGGTGACAATGATTTGGTGTGCCTCAATATTAAAATCCGCACCAAGTTTTTCTTGAACTTTTTGGGCAATCATTTCATCTTGTAACATATATGCAATCAAAATACGTTCTGCATTTTGATAAGCTGGTTTTAAAGCATTCTTATATGTTATGAAATGATTATGTTGATGATTAGACTGTGTAGAAGCATTTGATTGTTGTTTATGTCGTTTTGTTTGACGTTTTTTATCAACTTCAGCTTGTAACGTCGTTAACGTTATACCAAACTCTTCATGTAACTCTTGTAAGTAATATTCCCGTTCAATCGACTTATCAATCATGGCTAATTGGGTAAGCACTTGCTCAATATATTCCAAACGGTCACTTTCAAGGCTCAAGTTATAATCTCTCTTGAGAAAAGTCATTAAGAAGGCCATAAATGTATCACTTGCTGCAATGACCTCATCTTGATAACGATTTTCACCATATTGACGAATATATTCATCGGGGTCCATACCTTCTGGCAGATTTGCAACTTTGACATTGCAACCCACTTTATTTAATAACAAGCCTGCTTTATATGTTGCGTTCATTCCTGCTGAGTCCGCATCATAACAAATGATCACCTCATCAACATATCTTTTTAATAAAGCAGCCTGATATTCTGTTAAAGCGGTTCCCAAAGTGGCAACACAATGTTTTACATTAGCTTGATAACTTGCGATCACATCCATATAGCCTTCATATAATACAACTGCATGTTCTTTTCGAATATGTTTTTTAGCTAAGTCAAAATTATATAAAATTTTGTTTTTCTGAAACAATTCACTTTCAGGACTATTTAAATACTTTGGATCTTGATCATATATAGCTCGTCCACCAAACGCAATCGTTTTACCAAGATGATTCCGAATTGGAAATATAACTCTCCCTCTAAAACGATCTAATAGTGAATGATCTTGAGCTCTTGTTAATAAACCAGCTTCAAGCAATTGTTGTTCATGGAATCCTTTTTTTTGTAGGAAATCAGCAGTAAAATTCGGTATATCCGAAGCATAGCCAATTTGGAATGTTCCTATCGTTTCTTCAGTGATGCCTCTGTCCAAAATATATTGCAATCCATCTTTTCCATCTTTTGCATGTTTTAATAAATGGTTGTATAGTTTGGCTAGCCATTCTGATGCAAGTAAAGCATTTTGCTCTTCTTTTGATACCAATGTTTGAGGGTTTTGATTTATATTTGGTAAATCAATTCCGCTCTTTTTAGCTAGATACGCTAAAGCTTCTTGAAAAGGCATCCCCTCGATTTCCATTAAAAAGGAAATCACACTACCACCTTTTCCACAACCAAAACACTTAAATATTTGTTTGTCCTCAGCAACAGAGAAAGATGGAGATTTTTCCTGATGAAATGGACACAAACCAATATAATTATTACCTTTTTTCTTTAGTTGAACATATTCCCCAACAATATCCACGATATTATTTTCTTTACGAATTTGTTCAATAGTCTCAGCTGGAAGTTTATTCACGGTAATCACCATATTTCATTTGATCTGAAATTGCATCCGACAAAAGACGACATTTTTCTCTGTTTTATCCAAAAAATAGCCTTCTTAGATGAATGAAGATACTCATGTAGAAGGTTATTTCGATATTCTATATCATACTTTAAATAATGCACTTAATAATTAATATTCTATATCATCTTGAAAAATCCTGCTTAAAACCATAATGTTTTAACGTTTAACCGTAAAAAAGCACATCACATATATCATCAGTTTTTCTCAATATTTCACAAATAAACATTATAATACAAATTCAAAGAAATTTCTACTTCAATTTACATTTATATATAAAAGCCTGTGATTATCTCATATATTCGAGTAATACAGGCTTTTACATATTACATGAATCACTTACTGATTAACATTTTCCTCTGTCATTTGTAAAATAATATTTGCTGTTTCTTCAACTGCTTTATTTGAAACATCAATCACTTTACAACCAATTTTGTCGATGACTTCGTTAAAGTATTCGAGTTCCTCTTGAATTCTTTCCATATTCGCGTAAATTGCTTGATCACCTAAACCTAGCGCTTTTAATCGTTCTTTTCGGATATTATTTAACTTATCTGGACTAATTCTCAAGCCAATACATTTTTCAGGATCAGCATCAAATAATTCTTCAGGAGGATCAACTTCAGGTACAATTGGAACGTTTGCAACTTTTAAGCGTTTCATAGCAAGATATTGAGAGAGCGGTGTTTTAGATGTTCTAGAAACACCAATTAAAATAACATCTGCTCTTGCAATTCCACGTGGATCTCTTCCATCATCATATTTAACAGCGAATTCAATCGCCTCTACACGTTTAAAGTAATCCTCATCCAGCTTGTGAACAAGACCTGATTCAAAACGTGGTTCTTTACTGAAAACACGTTCCATTGAATTCAACATTGGTCCCATTATATCAATTGCTTCTATCCCTTTAGCCTCTGCTTGTTCGTTCAAATAGGCCCTTAGCTCGGGGTCAACAATTGTAAAACCAATAATAGCTTTCTTTTCAATCGCCGAATCAATCGATTCATCAATTATTTTTTTATCTTCAACATAAGGCACACGATACAATTCATATACACCATTATTAAATTGACTTAAACCAGCTTTTAACACAAGCTCTGCAGTCTCACCTACTGAGTCGGATAATACATATACTAAAGGTTTTTCATTCATGTCAAACACCCTCTTTTCTAATTATACTTGAAACTGTCGGTTTGAAACGAGTTCTAAAAACGCATTTGTGATCGTCGTTTTGGTCACTCTGCCAATGACTTCATAACCATTATCTCTTTCTTTTACGACAGGTAATCCATCAATGCCCTTATCAATCATCTCTCTAGCAACATGTATAAGCAAATCATCTTTTTTGCACATGACAATATTTGGCATTCTAGTCATTATAATATGAACTGGTATTGAATTTAAATCCTTTTGTCCGATACTTGCTCTAAGTAAATCTTTACGTGATAATACGCCCGATAATAAACCATTATTATCAACAACAAACAACGTACCAATATCTTCTAAAAACATCGTTGAAATAGCATTATAAACTGAACTATCTTCTTTAAGAACGACTGGAACGGATTGGTAATCCTTAATAAACATATGTTCAATCTTGTCTGTTAATAATTCGGAATGGCTTTTACCCGTATAAAAATAACCTACTCTGGGGCGGGCTTCTAGAAAGCCAGCCATGGTTAATATGGCTAAATCGGGTCTTAACGTTGCCCGAGTTAAGCTTAAATGTTCACCAATCTTTTCACCGGTAATTGGTCCATTTGCTTTAACGATTTCTACAATCTTTTCTTGACGGTTTGACAATTCCATCTTTTCACCACCCACCGTTCAACTTAAAGATCTTATACTACTATTATAAGCGAATATACATAAAAATGATAAAAATTAGATTTAAAATTGTTGTTTCCACTCAATTTCTAATAAATCAGCGTATGATTTAATTGCTAATGATATTTGATTTAATAAACCTAAACGATTTGCTTTTATTGCCTCATCTTTGGTCATTACCATATTGTTTTCAAAGAAGTCATGAATACATGTAGCCAATTGACTTAATGTCTCTAAAGCTTCTTCCCCTTTATGAGCTTCATTAAGCTTGTTATATTCCGGAAGAATCTCTTGTGTTTTTTCATATAAAGCACGCTCTGATTCCGTCTCAAATAACGCGCTACTTACGTTGTCATCTGTATGACCTTTCGTTAAATTGAGTACTCTGACAAATGCTTCTTCAACAGTTTTAAATGCCTGATCTTGACGTTTTTGCTTAAGAATTTTTGCTTTTTCAACAGTATAATATACGATACCAATACCATGCTTAGTAACAGCTTCGATAATGTCAACTTCAATTCCTGCTTCTTTTAAAACATAACGCATTCTCAATTTAAAAAAGGACGTGAGATGATTCATTGTTTCAGGATCTATTTGAATGTCCTTAACAGCTTGCAATTCCTTCAAAGCATACTGACATAACGTTTCTAAAGAAATATCCCATTTGCTTTCTTCTAGGATTCTCAGAACACCAATTGCTTGTCTCCTTAGGCCATATGGATCTTGAGAACCAGTCGGCATCAATCCAGTTGCGACAGAACCAACAATCGTATCTAATTTATCCGCAATTGCAACAATTGTTCCCGCAATCGATTCAGGTAAGTCTCCATTTGCTTGAAGGGGTAAATAATGCTCGCGAATAGCCTGTGCTGTTTCTTCAGATTCTCCGAAATAACTAGCATATTTTTCACCAATTACACCTTGTAATTCAGTAAACTCATTGACCATATTCGTCATTAAATCAAATTTACATATATGAGCTGCTCGGTCTGCCGTTTTTTGCTGAGATTCATCTAACTGTAATGCTTCAGCAAAAAGATTACTTAAACGTTGGATACGATCTACTTTTTCTTGATACGTTCCAATTTTCTCTTGGAAAACGACTTTATCTAACTTCTCATTAAATATGTCGATGGATTGTTTCTTATCTTCTTCAAAGAAAAATTCTGCATCTTGTAATCTTGCTCGTAATACTTTTTCATTCCCTTTTATAACGGTTTCAATATGATCTTTCGTCCCATTTCTTACGCCGATAAAATGTGCTAATAATTTTCCGGTTGTAGATTGCACTGGAAAATATCTTTGATGTTCTTTCATAGACGTAATTAAAACTTCTTCGGGTAAATCTAAAAAGCGTGTATCAAAGTCACCTATAAAGGCTTGAGGATATTCAACTAAGTTCGTAACTTCCTCTAATAAAACTGCTTCAATCGGAACTACAAAGGTCGTACTTAATGCTGCAATTTGTTCTTCAATCATTTTTTTTCGTTCTAATCGTTCACAAATGACAAATTCATTTTGCAATCGTTCTTTATATTCACTTGCCGATTCCAAGATGATTTTATCACCTAAAAAGCGGTGACCATATGTTATATTAGATGACGTTACATGGGCAATTTCCATTGGAATAACTGTTTCATTTAACATTGCGACGAGCCAACGTATTGGGCGAATAAATCGCATAGATTCTTTACCCCAATGCATGCTTTTACCAAATTGCAATTGTTCTACGATTTGCTTGAAGTTTCCTAAGATATCTTGAACCTGTTGCCCTTCAATTCTTTTATTTACAAATATATAGGTTGTACCTTTTATATCTTTTTCATATAGATCCTCGATTGTTTTTCCTTGTCCTTTAACAAAACCTAAAGCAGCTTTTGTCCATTCACCCTCTTCATTTCTAGCAATTTGAATAGATGGACCTTTGGCCTCTTCTTCAATTGTTTCTTGCTCAAGGGCAATGCCAGCAATCTCAACTGCAAGCCTGCGTGGGGTTGAATATACGTTGATATCATCAAAGGAAATTCTTTCTTTTTTTAGCCATTCACTTGTTTTACGATGCAGCTGTGTCTCAACATTTTCAATCAATCTTGCCGGTAATTCTTCTACACCTATTTCAAATAAAGCTGTATTCGTCATCGTACATCCTCCTCCTGTAACATAGGAAATCCTAATTTTTCACGTTCTGTCACGTAGGATTTTGCGATATTTCTTGCCAGTGTACGGATTTTTGCAATATAACCAGTTCGTTCTGTTACAGAAATAACACCTTTAGCATCTAATAAGTTAAAAGCGTGGGAACATTTTAAGACATAGTCATAGGCCGGGAAAACAAGCCCTTTTTCCATTGTCGCTTTCGCTTCTTTTTCATACATGGTAAATAGCTCAAATAACATATCCTCATTGGATGTCTCAAATGTATAAACAGAGTGTTCATATTCTGGCTGTTTAAATATATCAGCCACGGTAACACCGTTTGTCCATTCAAGTTCAAAAACGCTTTCTTTATCTTGAATATAAGAAGCTAAACGTTCAATTCCATATGTTAATTCTACAGTTACTGGATTTGCTTCCAGCCCACCAATTTGCTGGAAATATGTAAATTGGGTAATTTCCATCCCATCTAGCCATACTTCCCATCCAAGACCTGCTGCACCTAATGTAGGATTTTCCCAATTATCCTCAACAAAACGGATATCGTGTTTCAATGGGTCAATTCCTAATTGTTTTAACGATTCTAAATAGAGTTCTTGAATATTTTCTGGTGATGGTTTCATCACAACCTGAAACTGATGATGTTGATATAAACGATTCGGGTTCTCACCGTAACGTCCATCATCTGGTCTTCTAGAAGGTTCTACATAAGCAGCATTCCAAGGTTCTGGACCAAGGCTACGCAGTAATGTCATCGGTGACATTGTTCCTGCACCTTTTTCAACATCGTATGATTGTAATAAAATACAGTTCTGATCTGACCAAAATTTTTGTAATACTAAAATCATATTTTGGATATTCATATTATCTCTCCTTATTCATGCTCATAAAAAGACTCGTCCCTATGCCCAATAAGCATAGGGACGAGTCTTTAACCCGCGGTTCCACCCTATTTGCATATACGACGATATGCCTCTTTATGTTCATTTGCTCAGACGAGTGCCTTTCCTTTTAATTGAGAATCTCCAGCTTCCACCAACCTGGATTCGCTCTATTCTTTTTAGATTAAAAGTACTTTTCTCTTTCAACGCAAACTATTTGATTATTATGTAAAAATCATACTGTAAATTCTTTTTTTCGTCAATTCAAACCTTCTATTTAAAAGCATCCAAACTTTTTAAAAATTTGCGGGTTTTTAAATAAAAACCACCGTATTGATCATAATATAAATCTAATAACATGCGTAACTTTTGAACGTTTTCTTCTTTGACGGAAATATTCCCAATCTGATCAATGCCAACATTTGCAAAAATCTGAAGTAGACGAATTAAAGAAGGTACTAATTCAATTCTTCTATCGTCTATATGTTTGCAACGACTACATAATACGCCACCATGCGTAACCGAAAATGCGGCAAGTTGATTTTTCTCACCACATTGTACACAGTGATTAACAATAGGTGCAAATCCAGCTTTTCCGTATAATTTTAGTTCAAACATCATAATTGGAATATCAATGGCTTCATGATCTTGTATCCATTCCATTGTCTTGATAAATTGGTCATATATGTATGGTTCGACTGTCTTTGATTCTAATAACTTGTCCACTAATTCCGCAAGATACGATGCATAGGCTGTTTTAACAATATCTTCTCGTATTGGTCGAAATGAATTGATGACTTCTCCTTGCTGTACATTACTTAACCCTTTTGTCACATAAACAAGGTAATGTCCTAATATGAATGGCTGCGTAACAGCAGCCATTCTACTTTTTGGTTTTTTAGCACCTTTAGCAATCGCAGAAAACTTTCCAAGCTTTCCACTAAATATTGTAATTAAACGATTCGTTTCACCGTAATCCTGGGTTTTAATAATCATTCCCTCTATTTTTTCTAGCACTTCCCAAGACCTCCTAGGATTACAAGCGGTCTGAATCCTTATTATAAGCTGTTTCTTTATGCTCCACTTGTTCTGAGAAATAATTAAATTGAATATCGTCTTGTTCCTCAAGTTCTTTTAATAAAAGATAAGTTTCAACACAACCTGTTTGTTGAAATTTCTTCCATGCCAACTCTTTCACAATATATCTCTCCCATTCCTGCATTCATTCAATACAGTTGTTCGAAATTTCTAAATAACGATTCAATATTATATTTACCCATATTTTACAATCCATAAGCATTAATTTTTTCCAAATTAATATTCATCTTTACGAAAACCGAGTTCTCTTAATTGATTCTCACGATTACGCCAATCTTTTTGTACTTTGACCCATAGTTCCAAAAAGACCTTTGTTCCAAGTAATGCTTCGATATCTTCACGAGCTTTTTTACCAATTTCTTTAAGCATTTTACCTTGCTTCCCAATTAATATCCCTTTTTGTGTCGGTCGCTCAGTTACAATAACCGCCTGAATATATAATGTGTTATTTTTTCTTCTTTCGATATTTTCTAATATCACTGCTATGGAATGCGGGACCTCTTCACGAGTTAACTGTAATACTTTCTCACGAATCAGTTCTGTCATAATAAATCGTTCTGGATGATCGGTAATTTGATCTGTCGGATAATATTGAGGTCCTTCTGGTAAATACGATTTTAATGCACGTAACAGAAATTCAACATTATTTCCTTCAAGTGCAGATATTGGAAATACTTCCGCAAAATCATACAAATCCTTATACGTTTCAATGAGTTTAAAAATATCATCGGGATGGATGAGATCAATTTTATTTAAAATCAAAAAGACGGGACTTTTAACCTTTTGTAAGCGATCAATAATAAATTGATCTCCCGCACCATATCCTTCACTTGCATTCACCATAAATAAAACAGCATCAATTTCGTTTAATGAATCTTCCGCTACTTGCACCATAAAATCCCCTAAGCGATGCTTCGGTTTATGAATTCCTGGCGTATCAATAAATACCATCTGTGCATCGTCTTCAGTCAACACACCTTGTATTTTATTTCTAGTTGTTTGTGGCTTGTCACTCATGATTGCGATTTTCTCACCGATTACCCGGTTCATAAAGGTCGATTTACCGACATTCGGTCTGCCAATTATTGAAATAAATCCAGATTTAAATTGCGTACTCATAACTTCCTCCGTTATTTTATTCTAGTTGAATCATTTATGTGAAGTTTTTTCTTATTTTCACTATACTATAAATTGCTCTATGTTTCATAAATTCGACAAAACCTTTCAAAATTTTTTTGGAAATGGCATTGCTTATTAAGATATTGGTCCTATTTCAATACATTCCTAGGAGGTTGCTAGGCGATTTACACTCATTGCACTTATTAGGACTTTAAAATCATCACTATAACTCTGAAGATTGAAAGCTGATGAAGAAAGCGCCTATGTAAGTGATGATGTATAATAAAAAAACTCATAACTTTGTCAGTTATGAGTTTTAACTTACCATGATAAAAGTTTTGGTAAAAAAATAATTATGCCAACTATGGCTGCTGTAATAGAAGCAATCAATACGGCTCCAGCTGCTATATCTTTAATCACCTTAGCAGTAGGATGAATCTCCGGCTTCGTATAATCAAGTAATTTCTCAACCGCTGTATTCAGTAATTCTGCCTGAATGACCAAACCAATGACAATGAGAATACTGATCCATTCAAAACGATTCAATTTATAAAGAAAACCAAATATGATGATAAACAAGGTAACGAAAAAATGAAAACGTAGATGTTTTTCAGTTTTATATGCCGAAAAGATTCCATCAAAAGCATGTTTAAAACTTGATGAATTAGACTTATCTTTCAAGACCAAAAGCCTCTAAAATTTCATTTTGACGTGCAAACATCTTCTCTTCCTCTATCTGATTCATATGATCATATCCTAATAAATGAAGGAATCCATGTACAGCTAAAAAGCCCAATTCTCTATCAAGCGAATGATTGTATTCCAATGCCTGCTCTTTCGCTTTTTCCATTGAAATAATAATATCTCCCAACATTCTTGGCATATGTTCTAGGCCAAGAATTTCCAACTCACCTTCTGCTTCCTCTTCTAAAGCAAATGAAATGACATCTGTCGGTCGATCAATTTGTCGATATTGTTTGTTTATCACTTGAATTTCTTCGTTTGTCGTAAAGCTAACCGACATTTCAATCTCTTCTGTTATATCTTCAATCTCGATTGCTTTATTAAGCAACGCTTCAAGCATTGAGATTTGTTCATCTGTTAAATATCCTTTTTCATCATTAAATTCAATCAATTCATACGTCTCCTCTAATTCTTTTACTCCGCTTCATCGTATGCTTCAATAATTTTTTGGACAAGTGGATGACGGACAACGTCAGTCCCTTTTAAATACTCAAAATGAATACCTGGGACATTTTTGAGTAATTTTTCAGCTACAATGAGTCCTGATTGTACTTTACTTGGTAAATCGACCTGTGTAATATCTCCTGTTAC
Source organism: Candidatus Avamphibacillus intestinigallinarum (assembly GCA_018711205.1). Taxonomy (GTDB): domain Bacteria; phylum Bacillota; class Bacilli; order Bacillales; family Amphibacillaceae; genus Avamphibacillus; species Avamphibacillus intestinigallinarum. The sequence goes on from DVIO01000034.1 coordinate 11,962, forward strand.
AACCATTTTTGAGCCAAAACCAAGTCGAGTTAAAAACATTTTCATTTGTTCTGGTGTGGTATTTTGAGCCTCATCTAAAATGACAAATGCATCATCTAACGTACGCCCTCTCATATACGCAAGCGGGGCAACTTCTATCGTTTCTCTCTCAATTAAACGTGCAGTTTGCTCCGCACCAAGTGTATCATGTAAGGCATCGTACAACGGTCTTAAATACGGATCAACCTTTTCCTTTAAATCACCCGGTAAGAAACCTAGACTTTCACCAGCTTCTACTGCTGGTCTGGTTAGTACAATCCTTTTTACAAAGTTATTTTTCAAAGCATGAACAGCTAGTACAACTGCTAAATATGTTTTTCCAGTTCCAGCTGGACCAATGCCAAATACCATATCCTTTTCCTTAATTGCAGCCACATAAGATTTTTGACCTAACGTCTTTACTCGGATAGGGGTACCTTTAACATTTTTTAAAATGACATCTTCAAATAATGTTTCAAGTTGATCCACTTTTCCTTCTTTTGCTAAATCAACTGCATATACAATATCACGCTCAGATAATGTAATACCTTTTTGAATGATACCAAGAAGTGTCTTTAAAATATCTTCTACGAGTTGTTTATCTGATTCTTGATTCGCAGAAACTTGTATTTTACTTCCACGCGTAATAATTGAAACATGTAACTTTTCTTCAATATGTTTTAAAAATCTATCGTTTGTTCCAAATAATTCCAATGCCTCATTTGGACTTGAAATTTGTAAATCAATAAAATTTAATTTTTCCGGCATAATCAATCTCCTTGGCTCTTTATCCTTCAAAATATGCCCTTCATGAAAATTCATTGAATGGCCTTTGAAGTCGCAATATCTTCCTCTACCGTATAGTATAACGTTAATGTTACTTTACCATTCTCTATTCTTTCATGCAAAATTTTTTCCTGTGTAATATTAGCCTTAGCGCCTATTTGGAGTTGTAATTCTTGTCTAGCTTGTTTTTTTCCATATTGAATTGCTTCATTTTTTGAACGTTTTTTCTGAGTAAATTCCTTTTCTAAAATTTTTGTATCGACAAACTGTAAAGGCAACTTCCACTTTAGGAAATATATATCATTTTTTTCGGTTTCAATTTGCATCTGATGATAATCAGATTTACCAATACCCCAAAAAGGGATCTTAAAATCTCCAATTTGTATCGCATACTTGTTTTCATAATGACCTGTTAATACTTCATATTGCATTTTAAATGGTATATTTACCTTCGTTTCATACCATGTCTTTGCAATCACTTCTCCTTCGGCACTAACTTGTTTTTCTTTCTGCGTTTTCTTATCTTTTACATCTTGTCCTTTTTGTATTTCTTTCGTTACCTCTCCGGATACTAAAATGTCACCTGGCTTTACATATTGATTCACTTTTTTTAAGGGGACACCCTTTGATACATACATTTTTTGAATGACACCCTTCTTCGTTGCAACAAGATGACTTGGTCCGTTTACTTTTTTCTTTTTAGCGATTTCTTTTTCTACACCATTAAAATGTAAAGAAGTCCCTTTTTTTTCAACCCCTACCCATAGTAATTCTGGTATATCATCCATTAATTGTTGTTGAATTTTTTTAGAAGAGCTAAGCGTAAACGTCCAACTCCCTTTATGAATACCATACGTATTTAATTGTTTTATCATCTTTTTCTCTACTTCTTGTGGCAGTCCTTTTATTTCTATTTTCCACAAAATATTTGATAAAAAAATAATCATCATAAACGCTACCAATACACTTACAATAATTTCTTTTCGTTTACATAGCTTTCCGATAAAAAAAGGTAAGCCTTTTTTATGAAGAAAGCGTATTTTATAGTTTGTGTTTCTAACTAATTTACGAATTGTACTTATAGAAGTTAACTTTACTACTGCTCTACATTCGGAAGGACTTACTTTTTGTACATTCCAAATCTCAATGTCATTCCGAACACAGGTTTCTAAAAATTGTTCAGGAGCTTCACCACGTATCATAATGGTGACAAGCCCTGTTAACGATTTACTAGATATATGACTCATACAGAACTCCTTTATCATTCTTGTAAAAATGTAACTTCTTTTATGTTTCCTTCTAATAAAATCTCGCTTGGTAACATCGTTTTTAGTACAAATGCGTGGCCTTTAATACGTAAATAGCCTTTATGTATTTTTAATTGTAATTCCGTATCTGAATAGTGCACCAAACCTTGATGGTTTTCGATATATACATGTAAATGACTGACCATCGTAATTCTAGGTAATTCAAGAATGACATCAGAAGGCATTTTCAAATATCGGATTAAAAATGTTTGCATTTTTCCTGCTAATTTTTTCATGATAAATGCCCCCTTCTACACAAAACATATGAGTCCATATATAAAAACAGAACAAAAAAAGCAAAGCAGTTTTCTGCTTTGCTTTTTTTCGTTTAATATTTCTTATATGATGGATGATGTGGTCTTAATGATTTTGGCTTATCTAAAATTTCTGCCATCACAATACTATCTATTAAACCCGTCCTAGTCAGTTTCTTTTGAAAAGGTGTTTGGTGTTGTGATCTTGATTTTGTTTGTGTCCTTAATAATCCCTTTTCTATATCCTTTGGAATCTTATGTTGATCCGTATGTTCATTATTTCCAATTGTTGAAACGGTACGACGTAAACGTTTTAATTGTTCTGCTCGTTGCTCTTCAATAGATTTCATTGAAGGTGCTTGCTTTTCTTTAGTTGACTTTTGTTGTCTCGATTGAGTAGGTCTATTCGTTTCCATTCTTCCTGGTAGCGGTTGGCTGGTTTGCGTTGTCTTTCGTTCGTTTCGGCGCTTTTCAGCAGCTTCTTTTTGTTTCTTATTTTCTTTAAAAAAGCTCATCAACCCACCAAGAATAATAATCACAATAAATAGATTACTAAAAATCAACTCAATAATATCTGAAATCATGAACTCATCTCCTCACTCATCAATTATGATTGATCATGGTCATCATCATGATGAGATTCGTTCATTTTACCAATTGTATTGCGCATGTCTGTGTCTGCACCAATATTTTTGTAATTCATATAGTCCATAACACCGAAATTCCCATTACGTAACGCATCAGCAATTGCATTTGGAACATCCGCTTCAGCGCGTACAACTTCAGCACGCATTTCTTGTACTTTGGCAACCATTTCTTGCTCTTGTGCAACCGCAATTGCACGTCTTTCTTCCGCTTTTGCTTGTGCAATATTTTTGTCTGCCTCTGCTTGATCTGTTTGTAAAATAGCCCCAATATTTTTTCCGATATCCACATCGGCAATATCGATGGATAGAATTTCGAATGCTGTTCCAGCATCAAGCCCTTTATCTAGTACTGTGTGTGAAATTGTATCTGGATTCTCTAAAATTTGTTTATGAGATTTAGAGCTACCAATTGTACTAACGACCCCTTCACCAACACGTGCAATGATCGTTTCTTCTCCAGCACCCCCGACAAGTCGGTCAATATTAGCTCGAACCGTAATTCTTGCTAATGCTTTTACTTCAATTCCATCCATAGCAATCCCTGCAATAAAAGGTGTTTCAATTACTTTAGGGTTAACACTCATTTGTACAGCTTCAAGTACGTCACGCCCAGCCAAATCAATCGCTGCTGCACGTTCAAACGATAATTCAATATTTGCACGGTGTGCTGCGATAAGAGCATTTACGACTCTATCGACATTACCCCCTGCTAAATAATGACTCTCTAACTGGTTTGTAGAAATATTTAGACCAGCTTTATACGCACGAATCAATGGATTGATCACACGTGATGGAACAACGCGTCTTAAACGCATCCCTACGAGTGTAAACAGTCCTACTCTCACACCTGCAGCTAGTGCACTAATCCATAGTGTAACAGGCACGAACGTAAATAATACAATAACTGCAATGATAATAATTGCAATGATCACAATCGGCATAAAATCAAACATATTTATCTATTCCTCCTCTTGATCTGTTACTTCTCTTACTACGACACGAACGCCTTCAACTTGAACAACTTTAATTAAACAATCTTTTTCAACAAATCTACCTTCAGACACGACATCAACGCGGTCTTGATCAAAAATAGCTGTTCCAGCCGGGCGTAATGCCGTTAAGGTCTTACCAACTTGACCAAGTAACGATGACTTATCATCACTAGATATATAGCCTTGTTCCGTCATTGTTCGGTCGCTTAAAACAATATGTTTAAATAATCCTTTATTTAAACCAACGTATTTATACATAATAAATCCAACAATAGCAGCAACTACAATCGCAATACTTACACTTAATGCCATGTTTGCTAAGCTATATCCTGACATAAATAGCGAACCGACAATTGAAGCAACCCCAAATGCACCAACAATCCCTCCTGGAATAAAGAATTCAATCACGATTAAGATGATCCCCAATATTAATAGTAATATCGCTTCCATTCCTGCAAGGCCTGCGACAATATGCGCATAAAAGAATAGAATTAACGAGACTAAAGCCATTGAACCGGGAATACCAAATCCAGGCGAGTATAATTCCACGATAAACCCTAAACTAGCAATCGAAAGAAGAATCGGTACAACAATTGGATTTGTTAAAAACCTTGCGACTTCCTCAGCTATCGTTGTTTCTGATTCCACAATTTCCGCATCCTGAAGATTTAACTCCTCTAATAACTCTGTACGGTGCTTGATGATACCTTCAGAATACTTAACTTTCAAAGCTAATTTCGCGTCTAATGTTAAATATTCCCCTTTAGGAGCGCCATACTCTGGTAAATCCATCGATGGATCAGCCATAGCTGTTGCATATTTCGGATCTCGGTCTTTTGATTCTGCTGCACTTCGCATGGCAGCAATCCAAGCAGATTGAGCTTTTTTATCAGCAGCATTTCCTTTTTCATCTATGACTCCACTAGCACCCATTGTAGCTTGTGGTGACATATATATTTCATCCGTATTTAAAGCAATATAAGAGCCTGCGGAAAGCGCATCATTTGTTATGTAAGCAGTCGTCGGTATATTGAGGTTTTGCAAAATTTTTGCAATTTGCTTCGCTGAATCAACCCGACCTCCTGGTGTATCAATTTCAAAAATGATATGATCTGCAAATGCTTCTTCAGCCTCTTCAGTAGTCCGTTTTAAAAATGCCTCTAATCCACGCTCAACTTCTTTTTCAATCGGAATGACATATACAAGTTTACCTGAGCCACTTTGTGCTTTTTCGACTTCTTTTGCATCTTTAGCATCGACGATTTGTAAACCTGTTAAGCATACTAACCCAATCATCATACATAAATACATATATTTCCTGAAAGTAGACATTTATTCACCCCCTGTATGACAATATGATAAGTATATGTATCGAGTCACTAGAATCATAACATAAACTATGAGGTTAATAATATTTAAATGAAAAATATTATAAAAAAAGCTCTTGTCAATAGACAAGAACTTTCTTCACGAATTCAAGTGTTGTTGGACAATTTTATTAATCAATGAGCCGTCTGCTTTACCTTTAACTTTAGGCATCACATGACTCATCACTTTACCCATGTCTTTTTTCGAGGTTGCTTGAACTTCTTTGATTGATGAGAGAACGATTTTTGTAATCTCATCTTCAGATAGTTGTTCTGGCATATATGATTGCAAAATCGCAATTTCTTGTTCAAGTTTTTGGACTAAATCATCCCGTCCAGCCGTTTTAAATTCTTGAAGGGAATCTTTTCGCTGTTTATACTCTCGAGTTAATACCGTTAACTCTTCGTCTTCCGAAAGTGATTTTTCGCCAAGTTTAATTGCTTCATTTTGCAACGAAGCTTTCACCATACGAATCACACTTAAGCGATCCTTATCTTTTGATTTCATTGCTTCTTTCATATCATGATTCAACTGATCTAACAAAGACATTCAAATTACCCTCTTTTTTTAGTGCTTACGTTTTCTAGCAGCTTCAGATTTCTTTTTACGACGAACACTTGGTTTTTCATAATATTCACGTTTACGGTACTCCGACATTGTGCCACTTTTCGACACGCTGCGTTTAAAGCGACGAAGAGCATCCTCAAGAGATTCGTTTTTACGAATGCGAGTTGTGTTAGACATGCTATTTCCCTCCCTCCGAAGCATAAAACAAAATGTGCAGACATATCATTTTATATAAATATGTCTTTTTATAGTATAATATATGCTTATAATAGGGTCAACTCATTATTTACAAGAAAACAGACTAAATTCAATAAGAAGTATCCCCAGTTTCATTTTCTAGTATCTGCACACCCGAGCTTGCTCCTAATCGGTCAGCGCCTGCAGCTATCATCTCTTCAGCAATTGCTCGATTGCGTATACCACCTGAGGCTTTAATCTTAAGACTACCTTCAATTGTATTTGCTAATAGTTTCACATCTTTAACAGTAGCTCCACCTCCAGCAAAGCCAGTGGATGTTTTAATAAAGTCTGCACCACTAGATTCAACGATATGACAAGCTTTTATTTTTTCGTCATCTGTTAGTAAAGCTGTTTCAATGATCACTTTGACAATAGCTTTGCCTTTAGCAGCCTCAACTACCATATCAATATCGTTTTTCACAAATTCTTCTCGTCCCGCTTTTAATTCACCAATATTCATAACCATATCAATTTCAGTTGCACCATCAACGATCGCCTGTTTTGTTTCAAAGGCTTTTACCCTTGAGCTTGAAGCTCCGAGCGGAAAGCCAATAACAGTGCATACCTTAGGTGTCTTACCTTGTAATAATGTTGAACAATAAGGTACCCAATAAGGATGAACACACACACTTTTAAAGCGATATGTAATGGCCTCTTCGACTAGTTTTTCAATTTGTTCATGCGTTGCTTCAGGTTTTAATAGTGTATGGTCAATATATTCAGCAAGTTGCGTCATATAATGTCACCTCTTTTCAAAACTTTAATAGTCAAAGCTTAATCCATCTTTGTTGAACTAGCAAGTAACTTTTGTTTTCTTTGGTAAAATACAAATAAAATTGTTACAAATCCAATAACCAATGCACAAGTTATATACACAAATGAGAAATTTGTTTTTGTAACCAACACACCTAATAGATACGTACCTAATGCAATACCGATATCATACATCGTAAAGAATGTGGCCGTGGCGTGACCTGTTCGTTGGACACTTGTCATTTCGATGGCCATTGTTTGGAAACCTGGTAATAAAGCTCCGTAGCCTAGTCCTGTAATCGCAGCAGCGATAAAGAACATAATACTTGATCCAGTTATACTTAATGCTAAAAATCCGATTGCAAAAACGATTAAACTTGGAATTAAAACAAAACTCGCCCCTCTTAAGTCAAACGCTTTCCCCGTACCTGGGCGTGACAATAACATGACAACTGCAAAAATTACGAAGTAGTAACTAGATACGCTGCTTAACTCAATTGAGTCAGCAAACACAGAAATTAAGGAGATGATTCCAGAGTAAGCAAATGAAACAATTCCAGCAATTATGGCGATTGGTAAAGCTTTCACCTCAAATAAAGAATGGATTGAAAATTTTTCACGTGCTATGTTTGATGTATCAATGTACGGTACATGTACAAATAATGACAATATAATTCCAATTACTGTAATGATACTTAACGTTAAAAATAAAGATTGAAATGGAATAAATTGCATCAATGTTAAACCGATAAATGGCCCTGCAACAATGGCAATATTAGTAGACATTGTATAATATCCTAATCCTTCACCACGTCTTTCAGGTGGAATAATATCAGCTGCGATGGCTCCAGCTGCTGTCGTTGCAATTGCAAAAGATATCCCATGTATAAATCTAACTACGAGTAATTCCGTATATGCTCCAAACAACAAATAAGCAAAAGTTGTCATTGAAAATAAAAAAATCGCAATACATAATGTTTTTTTCTTTCCTAATGAATCAATAATCATACCTGAAAAGGGGCGTAAAATAATCGCTGCAATTAGCATCACCGTCACAAGTAATGCTCCCTCTGCTTCGTCCCTTCCTAATTGTTTCATCGCATAAATAGGTAAAGTTGTCAGTAATGCATAAAATACTAAAAATACGATAAAATTACTAAAACAAATGCTTAAAAAACTCCATGTCCAAATTGGTTTTTTCTGTATATCATCCATTTATAACATCACACTTCTCTCATCAGTTTTAACAAAATATCTCTTAGTTGCTTGTGTTGTTCACCTGTTAAAGAAGCTAAAACTTCATCATGAACAGCTGTGATACTCTCTGAGATTTGTGCAATTTCTGCTTTTGTTTTCTCAGTTAAATAAATTTGATTCGCGCGTTTATCTTGACCTTTTTCACGAATAATCCAATCATTATCCATTAATTTTTTAACAGTCCTTGTAATCGTAGGTGCCTCTACATTCAAATATGTCGCAATTTCTTTTTGTGTTAAAGTATTGAATTTATGTACACAATATAAAATCGACCATTGTGAATGATAAAGTCCATAAGGTTGTAAAGCAACATTAACTTTTTGATTCATCCAACGAACAGTTTGATTTAGTAAATGAATCAATTCATCCTGATGCACCGTCATGATTCATCCTCCTTATAAATTAGTTAATTAGGTAACTAATTTAGTATAGGGGACATACGTAAATTTGTAAAGAACAAAAAAGCCTTAAAGTGAGCAGAACATACTACTACTTTAAGGCTTCTGTGTATTTATATAATGATCCTTCAAAGTGCTCTATACAAATCTTTACAAACACATTTATTGCATAATCTATACATCTTTCTTCGATGCGCATTCTTCAAAATGATACGAAACACTAGACAATACATATAATGGAGCTGTTTCTGTTCTTAAAATTCTTGGTCCTAACCGTACTGCATGCCAACCGTTTTCAATAAATGTCTTCGCTTCTCTTTCAGAAAAACCACCTTCTGGGCCAATGCAAATCAGCAGCTTATCTTGAGCTTCTACAGTATGTAATACTTCTGCTAATGATTGATGTGCTTTTCTTCTAGATGCTTCTTCATACGCAAACAACACTTTATCGTAATCTCGAGCAAGTTCTAGTAAGCTTTGTTCATTTACCGGTTCTGATATAGTTGGTACGATGCTACGATGGCTTTGTTCAGCAGCTTCTTTTACGATTTTTTGAAAACGTTGTTGCTTCTTTGAGAACTTTTTATGATTCCATATGGAAATAGAACGCTCTGCTTGCCATGGTATAAAGGCATGAGCTCCTAATTCTGTTCCCTTCTGTAAAATCCATTCGAATTTATCACCTTTTGGAATACCTTGAACAATTGTAACCTCAATTGGCATTTCATTCGTATCAGCAAACCATTTAAGAACAGAAGCTCTTACACAGTCATCTTCAATTGAGGTAATTTTACATAATGCATCGTTTCCTACACCATCTGAACAAATGATTTCGTCATCAATCTGCATGCGCATGACACGTTTAATATGATGGGCATCTGGAGTTAATATTTCAAAATCATTCGGAGAACGCATTAAATCTTTTATAAAATATCTTTGCATAAAATTCATTCCATTCTCTTAAGATTGAGTTATTATTTTATGCGCTTTGCAACAATAGCTACCCAGTCATCTTGTTCATTTTCTTCTATTATTTCAAATCCATTAGACAATAATGTATCTCGTACAAGCTCATGTTTTTGTTTAATAATACCCGATGTGATAAAAATACCATTCACGCGAAGCGTATTTCTAGCATCTGCTACAAATTGAACGATGATTTCTGCCAAGATATTTGAGACAATTAAATCTGCTGAGCCCGACACATTATGCAGTAAATCATTTTGCTTCGCGATGATCTTATCTTCTAATTCATTTAATTGTACATTTTCATTCGTACTTTTAATCGCAACATGATCTAAATCAAAAGCTCTTACCTGCTTAGCTCCAAGTAATGCAGCCCCGATGCTTAATATACCAGAACCACAGCCAACATCTATGACCTCATCACCTTTACGTACATAGTTCTCAAGTGCTTGTAAAGTCAATTTTGTAGTTGGATGTGTTCCTGTACCAAAAGCCATACCAGGATCCATCCAGATTAATTGCTCCTCATCACTTTCTACAACGTAATCTTCCCAGTTAGGCACCACGGTCAAATACTTCGTAATCCGTAATGGTTTATAATACTTTTTCCAAGCTGTTGCCCAAGATGCTTCATCGATTTCGCTCGTTGTCACTTTTGCTTTGCCAATATCAATTTGAAATGTTTGTAACGCCTGAATATCTGAGGTTAAATTGCGTAACATTTTATCCGTAACCTTCAATTCTGGATAATAAGCTCTTATCATCACACCTTCAGTTACGTATTCATCTGGGTTCAGTTCATAAAATTCACCATAAATGGAATCCCGTTCTTTTGATAATTCTAAGGGGTCTTCAATTGAGACCCCATCTGCATCATATTCATGAAGTATGTTAGAAACCGGCTCAATGGCTTCATTGGTTGTTTCAACACTAACTTCTAACCATTTCATATCTTCCACTCATTTCCTAGACAGTGTGATTTAGTCATTTTTAAAGGCTTTTTTAAAACGATTAAAAAAAGTATCTTGTTCATCAACTGAATCATTGCCGCCAATTTCATTAAATTCTCTTAATAATTCTTTTTGTTTATCTGTTAGTTTTGTCGGTGTAACCACTTTCACTTGAACATGTTGGTCACCATGTCCTCTACCATGAACGTTTGGTGCACCTTTTCCTTTTAGTCTAAACACTTTTCCTGTTTGTGTACCAGGCGCAATCTTCATTTTGATTTTCCCATAAACGGTCGGCACTTCTATTTCATCTCCAAGGGCTACTTGGGCAAAAGTAACCGGCAATTCACAATAAATATTATCGCCCTCTCGCTCGAAGAATTCATGTGATTTCACTTGAATCACAACAAATAGGTCACCTGCCGGACCACCATTGACGCCTGGCTCTCCTTTTCCAGTCACACGAATTTGTTGACCGTCGTCAATTCCAGCTGGAATATCGATATTAATTTCTTTATTTTTCTTAACGGATCCTGTTCCGTGGCATGTTTTACATTTATCAGGAATAATTTTACCCGTACCTTGACAATGATTACACACTCTACGATTGACTACTTTTCCAAACGGTGTTTGTTGTTCCTCATTTAACTGACCTGTTCCATTACAATATGAACATGTTTTCGGTTCGGTACCAGGTTTCGCTCCTGACCCATGACATGTCTCACATGTTTCTTCTTTTGGTATCGTAATGGTTGTACTTTTTCCAAATATTGCTTCTTCAAAATCTAATACCATGCGATATTGTAAGTCTGCACCTTGTCTTGGCGCATTCGGGTCTTGTCGTCTACCCCCACCAAAGAACATATCAAAGATATCCCCAAAGTCACCAAAACCTTGGCCGCCGCCTCCAAAGCCACCAAAACCTTGACTTTGTGGTCCATCATGACCAAATTGATCATATTGTTGACGTTTACCTTCATCACTTAGTGTTTCATAAGCTTCCTTCGCTTCTTTAAACTTATCTACAGCATCATCTTCTTTGTTAACATCAGGATGGTACTTTCGTGCTAGCTTACGATAAGCCTTCTTTATCTCATCTTTAGACGCATCTTTACTAACTCCCAAAACGTCATAATAATCTCGTTTCGCCATGTTCTTCACTCTCCCGCATTCAAATACATAGTTAACATCTTATCATTATGGTAGATGAACTAGCAAACACAACTGCTAGCTCATTTCTTGAAAATTCCCCTTTAAAAAAGAAGCCAAAGCCAAGAGAATCCTGACTTTGACTTCATTTATCAATCATTATTTATTTTCTTCATCGTCTTCATCGACTTCTTCATACTCTGCATCGACAACATCGTCGCCTTCTTGACCTTCTGCATTTCCTTCAGCTGCCTGTTCTTGTTGCATTTTCTCATACATTTTAACAGAAAGGTTTTGGACATGTTCTTCTAAAGCTTCTTTTTTAGCTTTAATCTCATCGATATCTGTACCTTCTAGAGCTTTTTGTAGTTCTTCTTTAGCTGATTCAGCTTTTTCTTTATCTTCATCACTTACTTGTTCGCCAAGATCTTTGATGGTTTTATCTGTCGTAAATACAAGCTGATCCGCTTCGTTACGTAATTCAACTTCTTCACGACGTTTTTTATCTGCCTCAGCATTTTCTTCAGCTTCTTTTACCATTTTATCAACTTCGTCATCTGAAAGACCAGAAGATGATTTAATCGTAATAGACTGTTCTTTATTTGTTCCCATATCTTTTGCACGTACGTTTACAATACCGTTTGCATCAATATCAAATGATACTTCGATTTGTGGAATACCACGTGGTGCTGGTGGAATATCCGTTAATTGGAAACGACCTAATGTTTTGTTATCTGCAGCCATCTCACGTTCACCTTGTAATACATGGATATCTACGGCTGTTTGGTTATCTGCAGCTGTAGAGAATACTTGAGAATGACTCGTAGGGATCGTAGTATTACGTTCAATTAATTTTGTAAATACGCTTCCCATTGTTTCGATTCCTAGAGAAAGTGGTGTGACGTCTAGTAATAAGACATCTTTCACATCACCTTGTAGAACCCCACCTTGAACAGCTGCACCTAATGCAACAACTTCATCTGGGTTTACACCTTTAGAAGGTTCTTGGTTAATTTCCTTTTTAATAGCTTCTTGAACAGCTGGGATACGTGTTGATCCACC
>DVIO01000035.1 GCA_018711205.1 Candidatus Avamphibacillus intestinigallinarum
CATTACGCATTGAAAAAAGTGATTATCAAGAGCTTACAAATAGCTTAATAGAGATGGGACTTTCTGATAATCCACCAGCTTATGAGACGTTTGTCGATTCATCATTTATCGATCAAGCGGAGGTGAATGAATAAATGAACAAATGGCAGAAAATCCTGATGGGGCTAGCGAGCTTCATTTTATTCATTGGCATTTGGCAGCTTATCATCATAATTGGAGATTACGAAGAAGCTCTACTCCCTTCTCCAGCCGCTGTAGGACAAGGGATTGTAACGTTGATTGAAGATGGCACATTACTAATACATATTAAAATCAGTCTCATGCGCTTTGTGATCGGTTACGTTTCGGCTGTTATCCTTGCGATTCTTCTCGGTTTAATTTTTGGACGCATCAAATGGCTCTGGGCTTTATTGAATCCAATTGTACAACTCATCCGTCCTGTTGCGCCGATTGCTTGGGCTCCCTTTATTGTGCTCTGGTTTGGGATTGGCGATATACCCGCTATTGTGATTATTTTTATTGCGGCTTTCTTCCCTGTCCTGTTATCAACGGTGACAGCCGTGAATCAAATCGATAGTCGTTATTTAAAAATCGCACAAAATCTAGAAATTAAGCAACCCCAGCTCATGTATAAAATTATTTTCCCAGCAGCTTTCCCTTCCATCGCTCACAGCCTGCATATTGCACTTGGGACAGCGTGGATATTTTTAGTATCTGGTGAGATGATTGGAGCTCAATCTGGGTTAGGTTATCTCATCATTGACTCAAGAAATGCGCTTGATCTCGACCTTGTCCTAGCTGGGATTCTATTTATCGGAATCATCGGGCTTCTGTTAGACAGTGCGATCAGTTTATTCGAACGATGGATTCAAAAATTCTGGGGCAAACCAATTGCGTAACATAGCGGAATTTTGCAAAGTCCACTTAACTATCATAAATTAACATTTTTACTAAATATAGATTTTTGACTCTTCTCTTGATCGGGTATAGTTACATACATTTTCAATCATTGAAGGGGACGATTGGATGACACGGAAAATCTGTTTATTTCTAATCATTTGCATGAGTATTTTATTATTTGTTGCCTGCTCAGCGAATGATGAGACCTCCAAGAAGAATCAGGACTCCGATTCAGTTCCATCAACAAATGAAACTGATAAAGACCAAAACAACGATGACTATTCAGATCATGACGACAACGCTTCTACATCAGATGATAAAACGAATCAAAACAAGAAAAATGAGATAACGAAACAAATAAAACTAGAGAAAACAAGCGTCAAACAACCTACAGATTTCCCGACTGATCAAAAGGTAAAATCCGTCATAAAGCAAAACGAGAAAAACAGGTATACCATCGACTACGAAACAGATACAAATGATAAAATCGCAACATTCATCGGAACGAAATATGCGTCAGCAAATGCAGCGAACAAAGAATTAAGCCAATTTATGGATGGTAAAGATGTTCCCGCAAACGAACAAACAGATAAAGATTTAGGACATGGTGTGAAAGGCTATGGTGAAGGTGCGGCAGGACATGCTTATTTTAGCTGGGGAGAAGGCAATTGGCTCTTGAGCATTTCCTCATTAACGAAAGACCAGATGGATAACCCAGCCATTGCGAAAAAAATGGTTAACTATTTAGAATCTCATACACTGCCTGCCCCAAAAGATACCGGCATTGTTTATGTAGACTATCCAGAGGGTGGAGATACGGTCAGTGTTGACATCCGCTGGCAAGAGGGCGACATGCTTTACCAGTTAAAAACAAACAATGTACCGCTTGACGCACTACAAATCGCCACATCCGTACAATAACTCAAAAAAGGCTAATCCATCTTATATTGATAGATTAGCCTTTTTTGACATGCTGGAAATTCCCCAAGCATCCTGGAACATATCACATGACTATACAATCACTTCCTACATTTCCTTATTCAATTTATTCCCTTCATCTAAAAATCCCATATTTTTATAAAATTAATATTTTATCATCATTACTTTAATAATATTCATAAAAATCATGGATTTTAAAAACCTAATCATGTAAAATAACATACTAAGAGTAACTTGAAGGAGCGATTGGTATGAAGCAATACAAATTTAATAAGGAAGATAGTATTTCTATTGTCAATGCCATTGTTGAAGGTTATGGAGATTATATTGACCACCGTAAGGATCGCCACGAACATATGAAAATCAGTTCTGCTTTTGCCTGGACTAAAGGAAATTTTATCGAGAGTAAAATTGCAGAAATCAGTTCTGAGCTAAATTTATCTTACAAAAGAGCGAAGGCTGGATTAACATGGGACTACTTACAATTCATTCATGATGGAACAAAGAAGCTTTTTCTTATTAAAAACGCCGCATACTTTAATAAAAAAACTTTTCACAGGCTATTTTGCCGAATAACAATCAAAGCAAAGGGCATCGTAGAACATACCTTCACGAACTTTCAAAAATAAATCAAGATCTTGACTTTAAATCATTTCCGTATGAAACATTTGATTCAAGTACACAAGGCAAACAGCTCTCTTTATTTGTCACAGAAAAACAAATAAAGGACCAAATTGAACACTTTCAAACTCAATATAATGAGTTTCATATTTTAACTTATAAAATCGATGAAGCTTATCAAATATCTGAAATCATACATTATTTACCGAACCCCAATGATAATATTGCTTATGAGATAGAAAATTTATCAGACTACATCTCAGGAGCAGAATTAACAGATGAGGAACGTGACATTATTGCACCAGAACTAGACAATGATGATATAATGGACCCTGCGGCTTTCGATATAGGAATATTTGAAGAAGACGAGGAAAGTCATTAAATCTTGATTTACTTAAGCAAGGGAGGGAGCTTCATGTTTATTGGTGAAAACTTAGCGAACCTACGTATCATGCATGGTTATTCACGCAAACAGCTCTCTGACATATTGGACGTCACAGAACAAGCAGTATGGCAATATGAAAATAATTATACATCACCCAAAATGCAAGTGATCAATCAATTAAAAGATATTTTCAAGGTGAAAAATAAATACTTTTATAATGAAGATATTCTACAAAATTACTTCATCCCTGAAAACATATCTATCACGAATATTGCCTATCGTTCAAAGGTAATGAATGTCATTTCTAAAACACAGGCAGAAGCAAAACATGTTGAATATCTTGATAGCTTTGTTAATTATGTAACAACACATTTAACCTTACCCACACAGAAAATCATTCAATTAAGGGACGAAGTGATTCATTACGTAAATAACACACAAGATGATAGAGATACACAAATCAATAAAATCGCAAAACAAGCACGTCTAAAATTAGGTCTTCACCCTGATCGCAATGATCGCTTGATGTTTTTAATTGAAAAAAGTGGTGTATTTATTTTTGAAAAAGCCATTGGTGAAGAAATTGATGCATATAGCTTATGGACTCAACAAGATCGACCTTTTATTATATTAGGCAATCTAAAACGTTCCGCTGTTCGGAGGAATTTTGATATTGCTCATGAGCTCGGTCATTTACTGCTACATTATAAAATCGAATTTACTCATTTAACTCGCAAGGAACATAAAGCAATTGAAAATGAAGCAGATCGATTCGCTGGGGCTTTTCTTCTGCCTGAGGAAGCATTTTTAGAAGATATGAATTCTATTGCTTCTATAACGAATCCTGATGCTTATATCGATTTAAAAGAGAAATGGAAAACATCCTTACAAGTTTTAGGATATCGGGCTATGCATTTAGGCTTATTAGATGCGAAGAAGCATCGTAATTTTTATGCAAATCTTCACCGAAAATCTTACTTAAAACGAGAACCATTAGACGAAACATTACCAATTCAAAAACCACAAAAAGTAAAAACCATTATTGATTTTATTTCAAATGAGAAAATCATTAATATTCATGAAATGTTGGAAAAAGATTGGAAAGTTGAAATCGAGTTTCTCCATTTACTCACAGGTATTGATACCAACTTTTTCAAACAATATATTGTTCAAGAAGAAGACTTTGAACTTATACAAGTAAATAACTTTATGCCAAAAGCATAACTCAAAAAAAGGCTAATCCATCTTATATTGATAGATTAGCCTTTTTCGTGTGTCGAATTATTTATCTTTTTTCAAATCTTCAATTGAATCAATATCCATATATGCAGGAACTGCAAGACCATTGCGTGTACCTGTTAAGTTCACCCCTAAGTCTTCGAATTTCCCTTTATATTTATCATAGTATGCCTTATGCGTTGTTGGCATCCATGCACCGACCATTGCGTCAGCACTACCATCTGCCACACCTGCAAACATTGGACCTGCCTCAACTTGAAGTAAATCTACCTCATAGTCTAGTTCATTTTCAAGGACGTATTTGACAACGTTTGAACTTGCAATCACATCATCCCAAGCGACGTACGTCATTTTGAGTTTTTCACCCTTGCCGGATTTTACACCCTTCGTCCACTTGTCGACTAAATCTTTATGATCTTCAACCCATTCTTTCGC
>DVIO01000036.1 GCA_018711205.1 Candidatus Avamphibacillus intestinigallinarum
ATCATGAACCCAATGTAGTCGGTGTGTTGCAAATATGACACGCTTATTTGCAAAGACACGTTTCATAATTTGTTTTATCTCATACTCGGTTTCTATATCTAAATGTACGGTTGGCTCATCTAAGAGAATAACCTGTTTACGTGATAACAGCACACGTGCTATGGCAATCCGTTGTGCTTGTCCACCACTTAGCGTTCGACCACCTTCTCCAATAGGCTCATGAATGCCTTGGGGCAGTTTACGCACAACAGCATCTAAACCAATCATTTCAATAATATCTTTTATATCTTCATCACTTGCATCAGGTGCATAAAAACGGCAATTATCAGCAATGCTTAGCGGGAAAATATAAGGTTCTTGTGGAATATACGCGATGTGCTTGTACCAATCTTCACTTTCTAACAATGAAGGTCCGTTTTGACCGAGTAATACCTGTCCTGTTGAAGGATGAATACGTCCTGCAAGTAAATTAATAAGTGTTGTCTTCCCAGAACCACTCGCCCCAATAATACCTGTCCAACCCGATGGCAGTGTTAATGACATGTCGTCTAAAATAGACCGATTGTCTATCGTGATTGAAATATCTTTAAGCACAAAATCTGCATTGGCTAACTTATTTTGATCCAGTTTAAAATCAGCTTCCGGCATCATATATGTAGCCTCATCATCCTCATGAAGAATCCCTTCAATTTCAGACATAGCCAACTGCCCGTCTAATGTTGCGTGATAATCCTTGCCAACTTGCTTAATTGGTGAGAAATATTCAGGTGCAAGTAGTAAAATCGTTAAAGCAGGCAGCAGGTCAAATGTACCTTCAACAAGCCGTAACCCAAGCCCAACTGCAACAAAGGCGATAGACAAACTTGTAAAGAAATCCAAAGCAAACGACGATAAAAAGGCAACTCTTAATGTTTTCATCGTTGCCTTTTTATAATCTGTATTCACTCGATCAATTTTTTTAGCATGTGCTTTACTTTTCCCCAAATACATTAACGTTTCAAGGCCTTTTAGTGAATCTACAAAATGATTGGAAAGTCTCTGATAGGTCACATACTGACGATCAGCTTTAGCCTGGGCAGCTTTCCCAAGTAAAATCATAAACAGAATGGTGACTGGAACGGTTACAATCAAGAGAATTGCCGACGTGTGATCAATCGTCCAGACATAGATAACAATCACAATCGGGATAATCGTCGTATGAATCATGCGCATACCGATAATTTCCAAGTATTTTTTAATTTTATCCGTTCCCTCTGTTAAAAGGGTCACCAAATGACCTGTACCTTTTTGCTGAGCAAGAGATGACTGACGTTGGAAATATGTTTGCAGTAAACGAACTCTTAAAGTTTGTGCTGTCTGTCTGGCATAACGCTCAGCCAAATATTCCTGTATATATGAAAAAACATGACGTAAAAGATAGCTCAGTAAAAATAGACCAATAGAAGGCACAACAATTGCTATCTGTGCACCAAAAAACAGAGAAGTGACTGCCTTAGCTAAAAAATAAGACTGGCCTAATATCGCAATCACTTCAACTATTGTTAGTAAGATCAATAGAACATGTAACTGACTTGATCCTGGATATTGAGGTAATTTTCTCATACGTTTTTGTGTCATTAATATTCCAACTTATCGTCTTTTTTCAATCGTTTTTTAAAGATGTAAAAACTCCAAATTTGATAGGCTAGAACAAATGGAAGTATCGCTAAAGAGAAATACATCATTAGTTTTAGAGAATATGAACCTGAAGATGCATTCTCCACAGTCAGACTATAGGCGTCTGAAATCGAACTAATCATAACGCGCGGGAACATGCCCATGAATATACTGCCCGTCAACAGAATGATTGAAATCGATGTTAACGTAAAACGCATTCGTTCACCAATTAAAGCTTTTTTACTTACGCTCCAAGCAAGCGCAACAAAAGCTAGTAACGGAAGAACAATAAATGTTTCTCCGTGATAGGTGAATACATCTGATACAAAGTAACTCATGATGATAAAAGCGATAAACAGAATAAGCGTAATGGGTGCTAGTTTATTTCTTAACTGCTTAGCTCGCTCATTCACTTCACCTAACGTACGAATCGTAATAAATTGTAACCCGTGTATCAGGAACAAGGCGACCATCATAACTCCACCTAATAAGGCAAAAGGATGAAGGAACTGCAGGAAGCCTCCGACCATTTCCTTGTCTTGATCGATTGGCATACCCGTCATAAAGTTAGCAAGGACAACACCCCAAAGAAGTGGTGGTAAAAAGCTACCGATTGCTAATCCCCAGTCCCATTGATTGCGCCAACGCTGACTATTGACATGTCCACGAAATTCAAACGAAACTCCGCGAATAATGAGCGCCAAAAGCATAAATACAAGCGGAATGTAAAAACCACTAAACATGGTAGCGTACCAATGTGGGAAGGCCGCAAACATGGCCCCACCTGCGACAATCAGCCACACTTCATTCGCATCCCAAAAAGGACCAATTGTGTTCATATACAACTGAACTTCCTTGTCGTCTTTACCCAGGAAACGGGCAACCATGCCAACACCGAAATCAAACCCTTCGAGGACAAAAAATCCGACAAATAGAAATGTGATTGTTAAAAACCAAAACTCAGGTAGAGACATGATTGTCTTCCTCCTTCCTGTCAAACGGATCTTCTACTTCTTCTTCTCCATCCGCTTCGATAAATTCAGGTTTTCTAATGTGACGTACAAACAGATAAACAGCGATTACAGCAAGAAATGCGTAAATTAGCGTGAAAGCAATGAGTGAAAACAGCATTTCATTTGGTGTAACAGATGGTGAAACAGCATCCTCTGTCTTCATAACGCCATAAACAACCCAAGGCTGTCGTCCCATTTCAGTAATGAGCCATCCTACCGTATTCGCAACAAACGGTAAAATCATTGTCCATGGTAATATTTTCATAAACCAATTGTTTTTAGGTAATCTATTTCCGCGAGACAAGTAACCACCGATTAGAGCGATAAGAAGCAAGACACCACCAGATCCTGTCATGATTCTAAACGACCAAAATAACGTTTTAACAGGCGGAATATAATTATCCTCTCCGTACTTCTCTACAAATTTATCTTGTAAATCATTCAGGCCTTCTAGTGAACCACTGAATTTATTGTAGGATAAGAAACTCAGTACATACGGAATCTCTAACTGAAAATCATTTTTCTTTTCATCAACATTAATATTAGCTACGGCATTAAAAGGTGCCGGGTCATCAGTTTTCTCCCATACCGCTTCCATTGCCGCCATTTTCATAGGCTGTTCTTTTACAATAAGCTGTGCTTGCCAATGTCCTGTAAAAAGCATTGTAAAAGAAGCTGATGCCCCAATGATAATCGCAACTCTAAATGAACGTTTAAACATTTCCACATCATGTTTACGCAGAAGCTTCCATGCACTAATGCCAATGACTAAGAAACTTCCTGTAACAAGTGAAGTCGTGAACACATGTGGGAACTGTGACCATAAATGCGGATTCGTTAGAATGGCCAGGATATTGGTCATTTGAGCTCGACCTTCGAACATTTCATAACCTACTGGATTCTGCATAAACGAGTTAGCAGATAGAATCCAAAATGCCGACATAACCGAACCGATGAAAACCAGCCATATCGAAGCAAGATGTACCTTCTTCGGCAAACGATTCCAACCAAACACCCATACAGCTAAGAAAGTAGATTCTAAAAAGAAAGCTAATAACCCTTCAATAGCTAAGGATGGACCAAACACATCCCCTACAAAACGTGAATATGTCGACCAGTTCATACCGAATTGAAATTCTTGGAATATACCTGTAACAACACCTACCGCAAAGTTAACCAGTAACAATACAGACCAGAATTTTGTCATTCTTCGGTAAATATCTTTGTTGGTCACAACATATATCGTTTGCATAATAGCTATTACAAAAATAAGACCAATTGATACCGGAACAAAATAATAATGAAAAATCGTCATTGCAGCAAATTGTATCCTTGCAATAATGACCGGATCCATATATTTCACCTCTTCGTTGTCCACTACAAAATACCTAGATTAGATATTCTGAAGTTGTCTATTATACGCTTGATTAATTTCATTATATTCGAAAGTGATATAGTTCACAATATCGATATAACAGTTGTCGGAAAGTTGTCAACATGTGAAATGAAAATAGATTGTATACATAAATACATTAGATTGGTTTAGGGCAAATTGCCTGAATATTGCATAAATTCATATCTCACATTAAATTTTAGAGGAAATTGTTGTGGAGCATATCATATCGTAAGCGAAAATTTTAATTTTTTGTTTTCATAGATTCCTTGAATATAGTGACAATACTGTTATCCTCACTCTATTATGTAGTTCATTTACCCGTCTGATCGTAAGTAAAACAAAATATGTATGAACTAAAAACCCTCTCTCACCTAAATGAGAAAGGGTTTTGCATACATATAAATTTTACATGTCTAGTTAAACAATGCACAAAACACTCATTTCTTCCTCACAAACGGAATCCCCCAAACATCTATATATTTCTTTATAAAATAAATAAGCAGACTGGCATTTACGAGTAAAATAAGATTAGAAAACCTAAACAATGTACTAACGACTTCCCCTGCAGATTTCGTATCAATAAAGGTTTCATAAGGGAAATTCTTG
>DVIO01000037.1 GCA_018711205.1 Candidatus Avamphibacillus intestinigallinarum
AAGTGTAAGGTTCTTTACATTAATCTAAAAATCGCTTTCGTAAAGCTTTGGTCGGTATCCAACAGGATGTTTTCTTTCCAAACCAGCGGTAACGACGTGAAGCAACGAAACTATAAAGCATATCGCGAAAAGGTTTTGGAATGAACAAACCAACATAGCCTACCTTCCAAATCCCGTTTAAATATTTACATACTCTACAGACAGCCGATGATTTTGTATAAGCACGTTGGTTATCTATGAAAACAAGACTATCTAAATCAGGTGCAATTTGATATTGTTCCCTGATATTTAAACCGTTGTCACCTTGTAATGATGCAAAATAGATATTTCCTTTCGGGTCATGTTGAATAATCCATTGAACCGCACCGTTACATAAATTACAGACACCATCAAACAGTAAAATACGTTGCACGCACATCTTCTCCCTTGTAAAAAGAGAAATCCCAAGCTCGTAGCTTCGAGATTTTTCTGCTTATATTTTCTCTAATGTGTCTTGCATATCTCTATATGCCCCTTGCCATATATCAGCGCGATCTGTAAACGCAGCAGATATCTCTTGGATAAATGTTTGAAATGCCTCACTGTATGAAGGAGATTCTTTATCCGGCAAACTCTTCCGCTTTTCATCAACGAATTGTTTCGTATAAGGCGCCATCGGTCCCCATGTAGCTACTTCTTGTCCTGACTCATCAATAAAGATAAAAATTGGAATCACACGTTTTTCATTGGTTAAATATTGATCTATTAATTCCGGGTGCTCATCACGTAAGATAAATCGCACCGGCATATCTATTTTCTCTTGTAATTTTAAAAACAGAGGAATATTCAACATGCAATGACCACACCAGGGCTCTGCAATAATAATCGCCCGGAGATTCTTTCCTTTTACACTTCTAAACAGTGATTCATTTAATGGTAAATGGAACTCTTCATAGATTTTATAAAATCCTTCTTTATGATCTTTTAATGTAGCCTCGTATGCTTCCTTCGTTAATCCTTTTTCAAACCATTGATTCAAATCCACGACTCTCACCTCTCTATATTTTCTACATCATAGCCCTTTTATGATTTAAACGTTCCCGACGTTTACGGATGACATATTCAAGTCCACCTGAACCGATAAACACACCAATAAAGATTAAAACAAGTCCACCAATATGATTCACATAAATTGCTTCTCCAAGGAAAATTGCTGAGCCAACAAGAGAAAACACTGTGTTCAAGTTCACAAAAATAGCTGTTTCAGCCGGTCCTACTTGTTTAATGGCATAATTATAAGTCATGTGACCAACAGCGGTTGCAAACACAGCACTAAATAAAAAGATGCCGCCAAGTTTCCAAGAAAAGATTTGTGTGATTTGACTAATATTTCCTTCAACACCAAGACTTAATATGAAGATGGCAACCGCTCCGAGTAACAGCATAAATCCCGTTAATAAACGTGGATCCAGCTTTGGATTTAATTTGGCAATTAAAATAAAACTAAAGGCTTGTGTTGACATCGAGATAAATATATATAAGTCACCTAATGAAAAGCTAGATATGCCTTCAGGTCCAGCTAGAGTTGTTAACACAATTCCCACAAAACCCAATATAAAACCTGCAATACGTAGCCTCGTTATACGGTCTTTTAATAAAATAATTGATAACATCATGACAACTAAAGGACTTGAACCGAGAATTAGTCCTGTATTGACACCTGTCGTGAGTGTAAGTCCTGTTGAGAGGAATAAATGATGCCCGACGACATTAAAAATTGTAATAAACCCTATCGTGCTCCATTCTTTTACATGTGGGAAGCGAAATATCCCCATTACTTTACTAATAATCAATACTGTAATACCAGCCGTTCCAATACGAAAAGCTGTTAGCATTAAAGGGTCAATATTCATAACTAATGTTTTCGTCGCTGCGACATTAAATCCCCAAAAAACCATAATCATAAATAATAACGCATAGATTTTGTACAATTAAACACCTGATTTCTACATATATTCACATTTCTCGCATAATGTCTATCTTAACATGTTTGTTTTATGAATATCGCAAAAATCTCACGGGCTTCTTTAAATTTCTTTATGAGCTTCTATTGTTTGACTAAATAAAGTCCAAGGGTATTCATTTGGCGGCTCGGAAATAACCGTAATTCGCTTATCTTGGGTCGGATGTTTAAAGCCTAAATAATAGGACCATAAAGCAATTTGTGCTTTTTTCTTCGTTATATGCTGACCATATTTTTGATCACCATATATCGGACAGCCTACCCCAGATAATTGGACACGAATTTGATGTGGTCGACCTGTTTGTAATTGCACGCGAACAAGACTATATGCATCCGTTGTCGCAAGTACTTCATATTTCAAAATCGCTTGTTTTGCTTCTTTTTTCTTTTTAGAAGTTATGTATACTTTATTTTCACGTTTGTTTTTATATAAGTAATTCACTAGTGTACCTGAAGATTCTGGTAAATGATTGTGCACAATTGCAAAATACGTTCGATCTAATTCTTGCTTACGTGCAATGTCTGATAAACGGCTAGCCCCTTTGGACGTTTTGGCAAAAACCATCGCGCCACCAACTGGTCTATCTAATCGATGGACCAACCCTAAATAAACGTTGCCTGGTTTATTGTATCGAACTTTAAGGTCGTGCTTTAATAAATCTAGCATATGGACATCTGCCGAAGCATCACCTTGTACGGGAACATTCACTGGCTTCTGAACAGCGAGCACATGGTTGTCTTCATACAAAATCGGAATGTTCATCATATCTTTTGCCACCTTTCCACCTACTCGTTCTGATTTTACCCAAGTTAAATAGATAATGAAAGTTTAATCCCTTTAGAACATAGTAAAAAAGCGTACAGAATTGTACGCTTTTACTCATGATGTATGTCGAATCAGGATGTCCCATCCAAATGATTCAATGATTATGCTCTAAGAAGCTGATAATTAACCTTCGAATTTGATATCAACAAGCGGTTGTAATCCTTTTTCTTTCTTCGGTAACTCAATATACAACACGCCGTTGCGATACGTCGCTTTCGTTTGATCAAGTGCCACGTCTGCAGGTAATGTGATTTCACGTTCAACTCTACCTGTATAACGTTCTTGTTGATCGACCCGATATTTCTCAAACTGATCAAGTCCATTGCGATCAGCACTTACTTTCACATGGCGGGCATCAATCACATCAATAATCATATCTTCCTTCTGCTCAATACCTGGTAAATCACACACAGCAATCACTTTTTCTTCAGTTTCATATACGTCAACCGCTGTTTCAACTGCTTTTTTCGTATCTAAAAAAGCAGAAATACTAAATGGCGGGACACCACCGAAGTAATTGTCAAATCTCTCTCTAAATCCGTCTGCACGTTTCGGCATACGGTCTGGTAGTAATGCCATGTAACCATCTCCTTTAATTACATAATCGTCTTTCTATAAGACTATTTCCCTAAATACGATGCCTTAAACACGTTTCAAATATTTTATCTTATGTATACTATCCAACGACCAAAAGACATGCACCCTCAAGTACATGTCTTTCTTTTTAAAGTATATTATTCGAAGTCTACGTCAATTCGAGATTGGATGCCTTCATTTACTTTCGGCATTGTAATCGTCAGCACACCATTTTTATAATGCGCTGTCGTTCCTTCGATTTCGACCTCGGCTGGCAAGGTAATCATACGCTCTACACGTCCGACACTACGTTCTTGACGATCAATATGCGCGTTATGAGTTTCTGTTACACTTTCCTTAACAGCACTAATCTTCAATTGACGCGCATCACGTATATCAATATGAATGTCTTCTTTATTTTTAATACCAGGCAGATCACATTCGGCAATCACTTGGCTGTTTGTTTCATGAACATCTATTAAAATTGATTCGAAGTTCTCATTACTAAATGGGAATGGAAAGCCACCAAAATACTGATCGAATTCTTTTTTCACATAATCTAACCCTTTTTTTCCGCTCTCTGGAAATAAAGCCATCGTCACTACCTCCATTACACCTAATTATTCCACAATCTATCTATTACCTTTTTAATTCAAATTTAAACCTTTACATTGCGATTGAGCTAATATTATTTCAGAAACCTCTTCCATTTATATGTATACACAAATTGAAAGAGTATGATAGCAAAGATTAATATTGCACCAATATGCGCTAGCACCTTTACATGAAATATACTACTTAACAAGAAAAAAACTAAGCTACATGATAGTGAGAATGCAACCTTTGCCATAAATTTGCAAACAGCAACTGTATCGTAAGCTTCCAATTCGTGATCTGATTTAGCATTATAACCAGCAATTAAAAATGAACCTTTACCATTCAATAGACATACACCCCATATGGTTAAAAGGCAAATCAATATGAGACTTATCATCATATATAACGCCCTTTCTCTAATCGTATCCATTTATGTTGGCATCATTTTCTGACTCCTGTATTTATACCTTCTTCCAAATATAAAAGCTGACAGTTCGATACTATCAGCTTTTATAGCCTACTTATTTCTTACGTTTTTTATGCTTTTTCGGTTTTGCTTTTGGTAACGGTTTTGGATTCGGCTTTTGATATCCTTCCTGTGCTCTCTTTTCCGCTTCTAATTCAAGCTTGCGAACCGCTCTCAATTGTAAGATCAATAATATTAAAGCTGTTGCAATACTAATCGCTAACACTAAAATAAAATATGTCGGCGTCGTTAATTGTGCGAGTACAAGAAAAGATACGACGATTCCCATAACGGCATATAAACCAACAATGTAATATTTCTGTAGTTCATGACGAATGGCTAAGTAAACTTGTACTGAACTCACATTCACTAATATCAGAAGGGCAACGGCAATCCAAGTTTTTCCCGTTAGTTCAATATTTGCATGATGTAACCATAGTGAAAATGGAATCACACAATAGTTCAGTGCTAAAACTGCGATAAACCAAAATACATAACGAACTCCCGAAGACATTTATGAACAACTCCCTTGTCTAATCCGTATATAGTATAACAAATATATTCCAGTTATGGACCCTTCTTTTTGAGCTCGCAGCACAAAAAAAGAGACGGTGTATAGTCACCATCTCTTTTTTCATATTAGCTCGCTTCATTAAACTGACTATTATACAGATCTGCATAAAACCCGTCTGCTTCTAACAGCTCTTCATGTGTACCTTGTTCAATCACCTCACCTTGATCCATAACAAGAATGACATCTGCATCTTGAATCGTCGATAACCTATGCGCAATGACAAAGCTTGTTCTATCCTGCATTAAGTGATTCATCGCTTGTTGGATGAATACTTCTGTTCGAGTATCGACACTTGATGTTGCTTCATCTAATATCATAATCGGTGAGTCTGATAAAATCGCTCGAGCAATCGTTAACAGCTGTCGTTGCCCTTGAGATATATTCGTTCCTTCTTCATTCAGCATTGTGTCATACCCATCTGATAATGTCCGAATAAATTGATCAGCACGAGCAGCTTTAGCCGCAGCAAGCACTTCTTCTTTCGTTGCATCATGTTTGCCATATGCAATATTGTCATAAATTGTTCCATTAAATAACCACGTATCCTGGAGCACAAGACCAAATTGTTCACGTAAGTTATTTCTAGAAATATCACGAATATCAATGCCATCAATTAATATACGTCCTGCATTTACTTCATAAAAACGCATGAGTAAATTAATCAACGTTGTTTTTCCTGCACCTGTAGGCCCGACAATCGCAACCGTTTGGCCTGGTTTAACCGAAACATTTAAGTCATGCATTAATAAATGATCGTCGTAACCAAACGCAACAGAATCTAATTCAACAGCGCCTGTTGTATGTTTGATTTCATTTACGGCTGTCTCTTTTTCCTGTTCTTCTTCATCTAATAATTCAAATACGCGCTCTGCCGCAGCGACAGTGGATTGAATCACGTTTGCAATATTTGCCGTTTGTGATATCGGTTGTGTGAATTGTTTGGTATAGGTAATAAACGCTTGAATATCCCCCACGGAAATCGCCCGCTGTGTAACCAAAATACCACCGACAATCGAAATGAGCACATAGCTCAAGTTTCCAATAAAGGACATAATCGGCATAATAATCCCCGAGATAAACTGTGCACGACTACTTGCTTTATATAAATCTTCGTTTTCTTGATCAAATTCCTGAATCGACTTCTCTTCTTGATTGAATACTTTTACGACTTGATGACCGGTATACATTTCTTCAATATGTCCATTTAATGAGCCAAGTTTTTGTTGTTGTTCTCCGAAAGCGCGTTGTGATTTTTTCAAAAACGGCTTGATGACAAAAATCGAAAGAGGTAAGCTCACAACTGAAATCAATGTAAGAATTGGACTAATCGTAAGCATCATCACAATAATACCGACAATTGTTATGATCGATGTCATAAATTGCGTTAAGCTTTGTTGTAGCGTTGTCCCGATTAAATCAATATCATTGGCGACTCGACTAATCGTATCTCCATGTGCATGGCTATCGAAATATTTGAGCGGTAATCGGTCGAGCTTATAAAATACGGCCTCACGTAAATCATAAACTGTTCTTTGTGCCACACTCGCCATCAAAAATTGCTGTAACCAAATAAACAAACTACTAATGACATACAACAAAGCGAGAAATAATAGCATACGGCCAACTTCAGAGAAATCAATGCCCCCACCTGAGCCGTGTAGCTTATGATAAGCACCTTCGAAAACGACTGTGATGGTATCCCCCATCACCTTTGGTGCAAAAATGGTGAAGAAAGTCCCAATGATTCCAGCAATGAACACAATCGTAATTCGTAATGTACGCGGTTTTAAATATCTCAACAAACGCATTAAGGTTGCTTTAAATTGCTTTGGTTTTTGGTCTGGGACTGGGCCTTTTCCATGCCCATGATGTGCTGCACTCATGCACTTTCCTCCTCACCGAGCTGTGACTTCACAATCTCCTGATACACTTCATTTGACTCGAGCAATTCCTCATGTGTCCCAAGCCCAACTGCACGACCCTTATCAAGCACAAGAATGCGGTCAGCATCTTGCACCGTACTTACGCGCTGGGCAACAATGATAACTGTCGCCTCTTTCGTCTCTTCATTTAAGGCGGCACGTAATTTCGCATCTGTCTTATAATCTAATGCTGAGAAACTGTCATCAAATATATATACATCTGGTTTTCTAACAATCGCACGCGCGATAGAAAGCCGTTGTTTTTGCCCTCCGGATACGTTTGAACCACCTTGCTCGATCTTGGTATCATATTTCGCTGGCATTCTGTCGATGAATTCAGTTGCCTGTGCAATTTTCGCAGCGTGTTCTACCTCCTCATCGGTTGCGTCCTGTTTTCCAAAGCGAATATTATCTGCAATTGAACCGCTAAATAAT
The DNA here is from genome assembly GCA_018711205.1 of Candidatus Avamphibacillus intestinigallinarum. GTDB lineage: Bacteria > Bacillota > Bacilli > Bacillales > Amphibacillaceae > Avamphibacillus > Avamphibacillus intestinigallinarum. Next base: position 7,399 of record DVIO01000037.1, read on the forward strand.
AATGCTTGCTGCGGGACATAACCAATTTTCGAGCGAAGTTCATGCTGCGATACATCACGAATTTCAACACCATTCACCTTAATGTCTCCACCTGTTACTTCATAAAAACGTGGAATCAATTGAACAAGCGTCGTTTTACCTGAACCTGTTCCCCCGATAATCGCCATCACTTCGCCCGGTTTAGTCGTAAATTGAATATCTTGTAATACAGGCTCTTCTGCACCAGGATAACCAAACGAGACATGATTGAATTCAACAGTACCTTTCGTTTGATTCATTTCACTTCTTGACCCATCACGTAATGTCGGCTCTGTCTCCAACACCTCATTGATACGACGGGCTGATACAGATGCACGCGGAATCATCACAAACATCACAGAAGCCATTAATAAGGCAAACATGATTTGCATCACATATTGGATGAAAGCCATCAAGTCTCCGATTGCCATATTGCCCCCATCAATCCGCACACTACCAAACCAAATCACCGCAACAATCGTTATATTCATTAATAACATCATCGTCGGCATCATAAATGCCATGATTTTATTCACTTTAATAGATACATCTGTTAGATTTGCGTTCGCTTGT
>DVIO01000038.1 GCA_018711205.1 Candidatus Avamphibacillus intestinigallinarum
CATCGAGGCACAAGCATCTGTGCTGAGTAGTCGTTATCAAACAGGTGATTTGCTCGGTATGGTTGCGGACGATATTGAAAAACTTCAGGATTTTTTCATTCGAACATTATTTCCTGCTATTTCTAGTGTGGTTATTTACATCATTATGATGATTGTTTTTGGGATATTTGACATTCCCTTTATGTTATTAATGTTCGCAGTTTTAGGGATTATTGTCTTTTTAGTGCCTTATGTATCCTTTATTAGGATGAAACCGCACCATTTAGCGGTTAAACAAAAACAACAAACCCTTTATCAACATGTAACAGATGCATTGTTTGGACAAATAGATTGGATTGTAAGTGGACGTACGCCTATTCTCGAAAAAGAGGTAGCTGAAACAAGCCAAGGTGTTTGGGATGAAGAAAATGCCATTAATCAGAAACGTCATATACGTATATTGTCGTTACGCTTCATTTCTGGTATAAGTATTGTTCTCGTATTAATTTGGTCAAATATACAGGTGAATGAAGAAGTTCTTTCAGGGACAGTCATCGCTGGATTTGTGTTGATGATGTTTTCGATAACGGATGCTCTTTTGCCAATGAGTGAGACGATTGAAGAGACAGCTGTTTACTCAGATTCACTGCAACGTATGAATGCGTTAGCTGTAGAGGATTCTAACGAAGATCAGCTAGCTCAACATACTGGTGAACTCTCAGCTCACCCGACTATTTTGTTAGAAAATGTATACTATCGTTACGAAGCAAATGCAGAGAATGCTATCAATCATATGAATTTAACCATTCATCCTGGAGAAAAAATCGCATTAGTCGGTAAAAGTGGTTCTGGTAAAACGACACTGCTTAAACTGATTGCAGGTGTTGCACAACCACAGAAAGGGACTGTACGTTTGGATGATGTCCAAATGCAGCAAAGATATCTATCAGACCGAGTGAGCGTATTGAATCAACATCCGCATTTATTTAATACAACGATTGCGAATAACATTCGGATTGGACGTGAAGCTGCGACAGATGAGGAGATCATGCATGTATTACAGCAAGTTCAGATGATAGATTTGATACAAACATTGCCAAAGGGGATTCATACAAATGTAGAAGAACTTGGGCGACGCTTTTCTGGTGGCGAGCGACAACGAATCGCCTTTGCACGAGTCTTGATACAGAATACCCCGATTCTGCTTTTGGATGAGCCGACAACAGGTATGGATCCGCTGACTGAAAGAGCGTTACTGAAAACGATTTTTGAAGCGGCTCAAGAAAAAACAATTATTTTTGTAACCCACCATTTAATGGGAGCGGCAGAAATGGACCGAATTCTGTTTCTTGAAAATGGCGAAATCAAGCGCATGGGAAGTCATAGAGAGCTGATGCAGACAAGTACACATTATCGTCATTTATACGAGATGGATACAGGATATTAGAAGGATCATCTGCTCTGTTTTATCGGTTAATTGAATATTAGGTTTAAAAAGGGAGATCTGCTATCGGAGCAGATCTTTATTTTTTTATTGGGATATATGTGAAAGTATTATATATTAGATTCGGTATTTTCTAAAAAGATACATGATGATTATTTGGAAGTCACGAAGGGAACTGAATGACAGATTAGAAATATTTCATAAAAGCTAGCAAACGACGAACTTGTAAAACAAGAAATGAGGCTTAGGCCTTTTCTAGATAGGAATGATACATGACGATGTCCGTTTATTCAACACCTATAATCGTTGCAATAATTATCCTTTTTATGATTGGAATTTTTACAGCGGTTCCTTGGATGATTTATAATTACCGGAAATATGGATTTTTAAGTTTTTGGAAAACGTTAGTTGCTTTTTCATTTGTATTCTATGCCTTATCGGCTTACTTCCTTGTCATCTTACCACTGCCGGAAGTACGAGATACATGTGCTATGCAAGCGGCTGGCACACAGTACTTTCAACTAATGCCATTTGATTTTATTTTTGAGATTTTACGAGATAGTCATGTTGTCTGGTCGAATCCAGCAACATATATCAACTTTGTCAAGCACAGTGCGTTTTTACCGGCCTTTTTAAATATATTTATCCTATTGCCGCTTGGCGTATATATGAGATATTTCCGCGGTGAGACGATGACGGTAAAACTTATGTTTCTCACTGGGTTTTCGGTTTCGCTCTTCTTTGAGATAACGCAAGTGACTGGTCTTTATGGAATTTATACGTGCCCGTATCGTCTATTTGATGTGGATGATTTGATCTTAAACACAACCGGTTCGGTTATCGGATTTCTCATCGCACCAGCAATATTGGCTTTATTCCCATCAGAAGAACAAGTATTGGAAAAATCGAGTCGTGTCTTTAAGGAAAGTGTCGTCCGTCCATTACCACAATTACTGGCAATTGTTATTGATTACATCGTAGTGGCTATAGCTTGGTTCGTTGTAGCGCCCGTTTTCAAGGTGTATGATCCGATGACACACGTGATTTTTATTACAATAGGGATGTTTGTATTACAGTTTTTAATACCTTTACTCATGAATGGAAGAACATTGGGGTCACGACTCCTACGATTTCGTTTGGAAAAGGTTGGTTCTGATAAAGGAAGGCTAACCGCTTTTCTAAAACGATGGTTTGCGTTCATGGCGCCATGGTTGATGTATCAATTGTTTAGTCTTGTCGCACAGTACGCAACTTTAGATATGGACTCGCATTATTATGCATTTAATGTTTGGATGCAAGTGATTCTCATGCTTCTTATGTTTGTGATTATTTTCGTATTATGTGTGCATATCTTGATTGTTCTGTTAAGTAAGAAAAAACATTATTTCTATTTCGATGACTTAGCAGGGATTAGAGCTCGTTATGAGCAAAATAAATAAGCTGTTTGTGAATGGCTGCTTTTGAAATGTAGGTGAGACAGTCATGTATACACGTATCATATATATTGTGATGATAACAATGATAGGATTTGTAGTATTTGATAATATCGGTGTTTC
>DVIO01000039.1 GCA_018711205.1 Candidatus Avamphibacillus intestinigallinarum
AATTCTGTTTGATCTTCATCTTCAAGCAATAATTTAATTTCCTCATTACCTGTTAATTCGGCAAACTTTTGTAATAACGGTTTTGTTAAGACCGTAATTTCATAATAAGAAATAAGTGCATCACGTAAGGAATTGACACCGTCTTTTCCAGTTTTAACAGTCATACTCGCATCCCATTCCATTTCTTCGATCAATGTATCTACGAGCGCTTCACTGTTTTTCGGGTAAATCCCAATACTATCTCCTGGTAGGAATTCAATGCCTGATTCCTCTAAGGATATTTCCAAATGATAATTCTCCTTATTAGAACCGCGTCCACTCAATTTCACCTTTTCTAACACTTCTGCTTGGAAAGGATTGGTGCGAGAATAATTTGATTTCTTAGGTGTTTGAACAGCAGCAACTCCGCCCACTGGCGGTTGGGCACCATTACTCGTCGCCTCTTCCAATCCTTTAAAGACTTTATCAAACCATTCTCCTGCTGGTTCATCAAAATCTAAATCACAATCCACCCGGTCTGCAATTCGCGTACCACCCATTTTTTCTAAGCAAGCATCAAAATCCTTACCTGTTTGGCAAAACTCATCGTAAGAACTATCTCCAAGTGCCAAAACAGCATATTTCAAATCTGACACTTCTGGCGCACGCTTACCATGCAAGAATTCATGAAGCGGAATCGCAATATCTGGTGGATCTCCTTCACCATGTGTACTAACGATGACCAATAGATTTTTAATCTTCTTAATATCTCTTGGTTTAAAATCATTCATCGCCAATAATTGAATATCATATTGTTGTTCCTCCAACTGTTGACTAAACGTTTCAGCTAGTTCTTGACAGTTACCAGTCTGTGTCCCGTATAAGATTGTAACTTCTTTAGGAACAGCTTCTGCAACCGCCCCTGGCGCCGGAGCTGCAACTGGTGCCGATGTTCCCCCAACTGCAACGGCCCCAATCGCTGTAGCTTGTAAGTAGCCACTTAACCAGTGGCGTTGAACTTCTGTAAGTTCAGGTACAATGCGATTTAAAAGTTCAATTTGTTGTTGACTAAAAGGACTATTATTTACTTCAAGTACCACCGTTTTCCACCTCACCCATTTAATTCGCTATTTTTATTTCCCAAAATGTAAACCACACTCTGTCTTACCTTGATTTGCCCATCGCCCGTCTCTTGCACCTGTTAGCATATCTCCTGGTAATGTACATGGCGCACAGCCAATACTTGGATATCCTTGATCGTGCAAGACATTATAGGGTAGATCATGCTTTTTCACATAATTCCAGACATCATCCCAAGTCCAATGAATCAATGGGCAGATTTTAATAGAATGAAAGTTTTCATCTAAATTGACAAAGTTTGTATGCTTTCTAGATTCTGATTGTTCTCGTCTTAAACCAGAAAGCCAAGCTGTAGCCCCATCCAACACTTCTTGCAATGGAACGACTTTACGCATATAACAGCAACGATTCGGCTGTCTTTCCCATAGTTTATCGCCATATTTTTCGGCTTGTTCTTCTTTGGTAAGCTTTGGCTGCTTTATTTGAATCCTCAGTAACGGATACTTCAATTTGACCTTTTCAATCAAATCGAATGTTTCTTGAAAATGAAACCCAGTATCCAAAAAGACAACTTGAGCATCTGGCTTCACTTTAGAAATCAAATCCAGCATGACAATGCCTTCAACTCCAAAACTACAAGCGTATAACAATTCTTCTTCGTATTGTTCGTATGCCCATCTAAGGACATCGCTCGCTCCATGGGTTTCTGAATCGATATGAAATTGATCATAATCAAAGTAATTATCAAATGTTGGTTTCCCCATTTTGGTTACCTCCTTTTAATTTTTGAAATAACTATATATTCAACTTTAGAAATAACCTTTATCTTTCAAATACGTTATGACCGTTTGAACCGCTTCCGGAACTGATAAGACATCTGTATCGAGTGTGATCGTTGGACTTGATGGCTCTTCATAAGGTGCGTCAATACCCGTAAAACCTTTAATTTCTCCAGCTCGTGCTTTCTTATATAACCCTTTTGGATCTCGGTTCTCACACGCTGCGAGACTCGCTTTCACATATACTTCAATAAACTCATCTTCATCTAACAGTTCGCGTACTTGGTTGCGATCAGCTTCATATGGCGAAATAAATGCAGTTAACGTTAAGATGCCTGCATCTACCATTAATTTTGCAACCTCTCCAATTCGCCGGATATTCTCTGTTCGATCTTCTGGACTAAACCCAAGATTTTGATTAAGTCCGTGACGTACATTATCGCCATCAAGTCGGTACGTATGGACATTTTGCTCATACAACGCCTTTTCTAATGCAACCGTAATCGTCGACTTGCCTGAACCTGACAATCCTGTAAACCAGAGCACTGCACTTTTTTGTTTTTTCAATTGCTGACGATTTTGTTTTGTTACCTCTGACTCATGCCAAACAATATTCGTTGCTTTACTCATTTGTCACCCTCCGTTTTATCGCATTACGTTATACTATGCATGTAATGCTTAATTATATCTTTTCACATGAAATTACTCAGGTTTAAAATTAAATAAAAATACACGATTCCTCTTTCAAAAGAACTGTGTAACAAAACTTTACGGCTATTATGTACTTGTTAGTATACGATCTTTATTCATTGATTTTTGAATTGTTCGACTTTTTTGATTGAATTGATCGTATAATAATAAAATTCATTTGTCAACCTTTCCTATTAAATTAATCGGATTAATGATATTTCAAAAGCACGCCTATGAATAGACGTGCTCTCCTCTTATAGCAATCCTTTACGAATCGCTGCATTTGATTGTGGTGAAACATCTGCTGGCGCCACATCATACACAGTTTTTGCACCGACTTGTCCACGTTTATTCATACGGTGTGCAGCTCTTGCATATGCCGTAAGTACGCTTGATGTAAATCCTGGATTACTAGATAATTTTAAACTAAATTCAATAATTTGATTATGACCTTCCCCTGTTTCGCCACTACGGATGACAAATCCACCATGCGGCATATCACCGTGATCACGTTTCATTTCTTCTTCTGTGATGAAATGAACTGTTGTGTCATACGGCTCGAAATAGTTCGGCATCGTTACGATCGCCTTTTCAATTTCTTGTTTATCTGCACCTTCTTCAGGAACAATATAGCATTCACGCACATGTTTCTCGCTTGTTTCAAGTTCTGGGTTTTCTCCATTTCTAACGCGTTCGATTGCTGTTTCAGATGGAATCGTATATTGCACACCATATTTCACGCCTTCAACACGGCGTACAGCATCAGAGTGTCCTTGACTTAATCCTTTACCCCAGAATGTGTACGTTTCTCCCTTTGGCAAGAATGCTTCTGATAGCACGCGGTTAATCGAGAATAAACCTGGATCCCAACCAACTGAAATAATGGCTGTTTTCCCTGCTGGTTCGGCAGATTTATCAACAGATTCGTAAAATTCAGGAATTAATGCGTGGGTATCGTAGCTATCCACTGTATTAAAGAGTTTAGCAAATTCTGGCGTTTGTTCAGGTAAATCAGTAGCTGAACCACCACATAAAATCATAACGTCAATTTTATCTTGATACGATTCTGCTTCATCAATATGTAACACTTTTGTGTTTTCTCCTAATGTATCTACTGTCTCAGGTGAACGTCTCGTAAATACGCCAACAAGCTCCATATCAGACTGTTGACCGACAGATGCTTCAACACCTCTACCTAGATTTCCATAACCTAAAATACCAACACGAATTTTCTCACTCATGATTGATTCCTCCAATTATAATTTCGTTTCGCGACAAGAACTGTGTTTATATCGTACCGTTTTTCACTTTTCGTTGCAAAGACAATGAATTATCTTTTTATATTAATCATGGATTCGCTTTAGCATCTCATGATTTTTCAATAAATCAATAAATACATCAAGCGCTTTTGTTTTAAAGGCTGAATTCGTAATAATTGAAAACTGACGAATAAACGGCAAGGATTCAACTGGGATAATACGTAAATCTTGATTCTCTAATTCTCTTTGGATTGCCCATCTCGACAATAAACTAATGCCTAGCCCTGCTTGTACAGCTTCTTTAATCGGTTGATTACTTCCAAAATGGATGAGTTTTTTTGGTTTACATTGATAATCTGAAAACATCTCTTCCATAGCTTCTCTCGTACCTGATCCATGTTCTCTAACAATCCATACTTCATTTTCTAACGCCTTTAATGGAATAGACGTTTCGTGACGAAACACATCATGGTTAGGTGAAGCGACAACATACATATAGTCCTCAGCGAAATTGTCCATCGTTAATTTATGATGCAATAATTTCCCTTCTACTAACCCTGCATCCAATTGATGATTGGTCACTAGATTCGCCACTTCAGTCGTATTGCCAATCATAATTTCTGGCTCGATATCTGGGTATCTCTCCTGCATGGTCGCAATCATCCACGGGAGGACATATTCACCAAATGTGTGGCTCGCCCCAATCTTCAGTTGTCCTTCTGCCTTTCCTGTAATATCATCTACAAGGTTTTGCATTTTTGTATATAAGCCTAAAATCTCTTGAGCATGATAGTACACAATTTCTCCTGCTTGATTTAAACGTACATATTTATTCGTGCGTTCTAATAGCCTTGTTCCCATCGTCTGTTCAAGGGTTCGAATATATTGACTGACTGCAGGTTGTGTCATATGGAGTTCTTCTGCGGCTCTTGAGAAATTTTGATGCTCACTAACGGTGACAAAAACTTTCAAATAGTAATCCATTTTGTTCAACCTTCCTATTTATCGAATACTGGCATTGCTACTATTTTAATGATTACCCATTTCAAAAACAAGAAACCATTTCAATTAGACAACTTGAAGCCTCTTTTTGTTTTCATGTAAGAAAAGCTTTTATAAATCATGAAACAAGCGAATGTTCTTTGCATAAAGTATGTATATATCTCACAATTTATTCACATGCATTTTATTAAATAACTCAAAAACATTGATTTAATAACATTAAAAATATTTTCATAATTTATAATTATACTATTGATTTTATTTTTATACAGTTTATAATTGTATGTATTATGAATATTTCGGAAGGGGAGAAGAATCAATGAATATTGCAATTATTGGCGCTACGGGATATGGAGGATCTGAACTTGTTCGTATTTTACATCAACATCCCGAAGCTACGATTCATTCCATTCATTCTTCAAGCCAACAAGGAGAGCCGGTCTACAATAGCTATCCACATATGCAGGATGCAATCGATATGACACTCGAGGATATCGACATCCCCAAGATTGCAAATGCTGTGGATGTCGTCTTCACTGCTACACCATCTGGGGTTTCCTCAGCACTTGTTGACCAATTAATGGAGCATGACGTAAAAATTATTGATTTATCTGGTGATTATCGTATTAAAGATCAAGAGCTGTATAAGGAGTGGTACAAAAAAGAACCAGCCAATCATGACAACATTCAAAAAGCTGTATACGGTTTAACAGAATGCTTGGAAACAAATTTACAGGACGTTCAATTGCTCTCAAACCCAGGCTGTTATCCAACTGCTGTGTTACTTGGTTTAGCACCACTTTTACAGAAACAAATCATCAATCCAACATCCATTATCATTGATGCGAAATCAGGCGTAAGTGGAGCAGGACGTAACGCATCTCCTATCGCCCATTTCCCAGAGATGAATGACAACTTAAAAATTTATAAGGTAAATGCTCATCAGCATATCCCAGAAATTGAACAGATTTTAAATCAGTGGGATGCACAAGTTGGTACAGTATCCTTTAATACACATCTCGTCCCTATGACGCGTGGCATTATGGCGACGATGTATGTAGAAGCTACAAAAGAAGTTACGGAAGATTCATTACGGGATTTATTCAAAGAAACCTATAAGGATGATTACTTTGTTCGTATCCGTCCTAAGGGTGTCTTCCCTAGTACTCGTGAGGTATATGCTTCAAACTTTTGTGACATTGGGTTAACTTATGACGAACGTACAAATCGAATTGTCATTGTATCTGTTATTGATAACGTCATGAAAGGTGCCGCTGGTCAGGCGGTTCAAAACATGAATAAAATGTTCGGACTTGATGAAAAAACAGGCCTGACATTTTTACCAGTCTATCCATAGAAACAATTAAGGAGGGGAAATAAATGAGCGCAATTCAGTATGTCAACAACGGATCAATCGTGACACCACATGGCTTTAAAGCAGCCGGGGCCCATTGTGGTTTGAAAAAGAAAAAACTCGACATCGGTATGATTTATTCTGAAAAACCAGCAAGTGCAGCTGCAGTATATACATTAAATGCTGTTCAAGCAGCTCCATTACACATCACAAAAGAAAGTATCGCAACAGAACATAAGCTACAAGCTATCATTGTTAATAGTGCAAACGCAAATGCATGCACAGGACCACAAGGTGAAATAGATGCACGTTTGATGCGTACATTAACAGCGTCTCACCTTTCTCTTCCAGAGCATTTAGTCGCCGTAAGTTCTACAGGTGTCATTGGTGAAGTACTCCCAATGGATAAAGTAAAAAAAGGCATCGAACAACTTACAGTGACAGATGATCCAATTGCAGTCGATCAGTTCAATCAAGCGATTTTGACAACGGACAC
>DVIO01000040.1 GCA_018711205.1 Candidatus Avamphibacillus intestinigallinarum
AGCTTCAAATGAGTACGTTTCTTTACATAAATCTGAAATAAATTGTGACCCATGTTGATTAATCCATTCCACGATATTCCAAGAGCGCTCTTGTAAATGATTTCCTGGATATAATACATTTTGGACAAAATTAAATGCATGAATTTGTTGTGCATATTTACTTTCCAATGCGGTTGACATTTTTTGCTTCAAAAATTCAATTTCACGTTGAATGCGTAATAGGTTAGCATCTGCTAATTGACCCACATCGGCCTGTATTTGATGTGCCAATGCCCTTAAAGGTTCATGATTCAGATCAATGGCCTGTTGCACTTCATGAACTAGTAAGTCAATTGGTGGATTTGTTTGTGCTTTTAACCAGTTTACTTTTTTATGAGCCGTTTCTCCACTAAGTACCGCTTCATAGTTCAAATTTAATTTATCCAATGTTTTTTTCACTTTTGTATTACTTAATGTAAAAGATAACCGAGGTATAACGGGTGGCATGTTCATGCCTAAACAATGAAACGCTCCTTTTAAAGTTGACCAATAGGCAATTTCTCCATTACCGCCAACAAAGGCTAATGTCGGAAATAAACTTTCCTGCATTAACGGTCTCGTCACAACATTATTACTCAATCTCTCTGGCGTCTCTTGTACAACTTGTACTAGTTCCTCGGTTGTAAGATGTAGCATATCAGCTTTATCTGTCCAATATCCTTCTTCAGTACGTTCTAACAATAACCGTTCGTTTTGATATTCATAAAATAAATGTCCACTATTTAGCTCTGTATCCATCATAATGGGAAAACCAGCTTGTTCGAGTTCCTGTTTTGTTTCATATACAGTAGACGCAATCGTCTCCTGATTTTCAATCATCTTTGTAAAGTGAGATTTTTCAAGTTGTCTAATCTCTGGATGTGCAGAATCCATTAATACAATGCCCTCTTCTTCAAACAACGTAAAGATAATATGACTAAAGAAATCAACATAATTGTTAGATTTCTCTAATGCTAGATACAGCTGTTTAGATAAGTTCTTGGTAAATAACGTTTCTTCCAATGACCCTAATACGCCATCAAGCCATTTTTTTATCTGATCATTGTCTTTAGGGATGTTAGAAATAGATGGCTTGCCTTCAATTGGTTGGTATAATTGATGCTTTTTCAAACGCACATCATCCGATAAATAAATATGATTGATTTCATCATAATCATGATCTTCTCCTGCAATCCAAAATACAGGAATGACGGGTATGTTTAGTTTCTCTTCCTGTTGTTTTGCAAGTTGTAATATAGATATAATTTTGTGAATTGTATACATCGGCCCCGTAAGTAAGCCAGCCTGTTGCCCTCCAATGACAACGACGCTATTTTCATCTTTTAAACGCTCAATATTTTCCATTGTTTGGGTCGGTGCGTGCCAATCACGATTTAAATGTTGCAACACTTTAACTAAGTCTTTTCGGTTAAATTGGCGTTCACTTAAATCAGCTAATCTCTTTTCATATGTAGAATAAGGCATATAATCAAAGTATTTCATTATATTCATATCATGTTTTTTATATTTTTTAATAAGTTCACTTTCATTTGAAAGTATCATTGTCTCGATGTGCATGACAACATGCTCCTTTATTTATAATATCCATTAGTATTGTACATAATCATCAAGACGATTTCATGTTTTTTGTTTTTCAGCTTTCTTTTTATATGATCTGCCTAATAATCCCAATGATGACCAATAAACAATATAAGAAGAAAAAGAGAAGAAATGAGAATCTCCATAATAAACGGAATGCTTTTTTAAACAATATTTCTTCGGTATGTTTCCATTGTAAATAAATTAAAACGGTTAATAAAATCAGTAAGCCACCAATAACATAGCCGGTAATTTGAATATTGAATTCTATTTTCATTAAAAATATAACGACGATAATATATAGAAATGTAGTCCAAGTGATCGACTTATGGAATGCTTTCAATGGATGGTCGACAATTTTAAGTGATAATTTATAAACGATCCATGTAGCCAATATCGGTATTGTGATCAAAATTGCCGTGATATAAAATATAATGTTAATCATGTCTCGTTTTTAAACTCCCTTTCCTTTATACGTGCTTTTATTGCTTCATATAAAAACATCGTATACGGTTTGGATTGATTATTATACTTTAATACATAACCTAAAATAGATTCTATTTCGGTTTCATTACCATTTTTATAATCTTGAAGCATTGAAGATTCATTTGTCTTTGTTTGCCATGCTATACGGTTTACCTTATTCCATAATGCAGGCTGCTCAAAACCTAATACTGTTGCAATTTCTTCTGTTAACATGAGTGCCATTCGTTTTATGTTTGGATTTTCGATGATTTGACCATTCGGAACCATAAATAAAGTCGTTAATGAATTGATAATTGCATTCACTGCTAATTTTTGTAAAAGCATCTCCATCATATCATGCTCAAGTTCAATCGGAAAACGGTCATTGTCTATTTCTTTCATCATTCTTTGGTATTCAGCTTCGTCACCTGAGAGTCGACTAACTCTGAGAAGACCTTTTCCATTATATTCAATTTCATAATCTGACGTCCGGCGTACACCATGTTCAAACACACCAATATATGTAGGGCGCTCTCTAGACTGTAGCTGTTCAATATGTGACATGCCATTTTGAACACACAAAATAGGTGTGTATGAATGCACGGTATGCCAAACCTCGTGACAAAGTAATTTTTCAAGCTGAGGTTGTTTTACACAGATGATATATAAATCTTGTTTCGTTAAGTCCGCTATTGTTTTTGCATGAATGGATGATATGTAAATAGATTTCTCCTCATGCATGTGAATTCCATTATGATTTAATTGATGTTTTTGCTCATTTCTTTTTGTAAAAACAGTAACCTTATGGGAATCATGTAATAAAGAAGCAATTAATAATCCGACTGAGCCAGCACCAATAATTCCGATGTTCATATCATAAGACTCCTCTAATAGAAATACTAACTTATTTTAACACAAAATGATGTCAATCTTTTATAAATGAATCGAATAGCTTACTTTTGATAAAATAAAAACTGAGTGTTAGATTCATAAACCTCTCACTCAGCATTAAAAAGATCATATCATTTTTATGATAATTCATTTCTTACATATAGATCATCTAATAGATTCGTCATTTTTTTAAATAAATTTTTATACGAGATGAGTTCTTCTTTTAGTTGTTGGTTCTCCTCATGTAATTGCATCACATTCATTTCTTGCTGCAATACATCGACGTTACTCATTTGTGGCTTTAATTGTTGTAATAATGAAATGACCTCATTCATTTGAGGATTATGATTCAAATCCAATTTCCCCATAGTTGAGAGCTGTTTCTGCTGTTTCGCCTCAAGAATTTCTTTTTCGTAATATTTTCTAATTGTAGCATTCCATCTAAAACCACATGCAGCCGCAGTTCTATTTAAATCCTTTGCAACTTTTTTAAAAGCTTCTAGTTGTGTTTTCCCAAGTTTTATAAATTGTAACGTAACATCTTTTAAATATTCATCTTCCGCTTCATTCCATGTGTCCTGCCTATTTTGTTTCATATGAACGACCTCCCCATATACTTTACAAAAATATATGCAACTAGCATGATTAATAGAAGCATGTGTTTTTAAACAATAAAAAAAGACCACATACTGATGTGATCTTTTAAACATAACATATTAGTTACTTAATACTTCTTTTCCGTCATATTGTCCACATGAACTACAAACATGGTGAGGTTTTGTGTATTCACCACAATTTGAGCATTCAATCATTCCTGGTACATGCAATTTTTTATGCGTGCGACGTTGGTTTTTAACTTTTTTTGAAGTTCTACTTTTAGGTACTGCCATTCCTTACACCCCCTTCAAAAGATATTGCTTTACTCATTTTCTTTTTTTCTATCTTGGAAAAAAGACTCTAATTTTTTTAAACGTGGATCCTGTTTCGTTTCTGTCGATTCTTCCGATATGAATTCCCAACCTGGTCCACTCATTTTAACTTTGGACATGGCCTCTTCATCGTCTGAAAAAACACGAAAAGGAATCTCTAATAAAATATTTTCCTTGATATATGGCATTAAGTCAAGCACTTCTCCATCAATTAAATGAATTTCTTCTGTTTCTTCAGCTTCATTTGTAGTAAATACTTCAATAGCTTGAATATTAAATGGATAAGGTACTTCAATTAATGTTCTAGCACAGGGTAGAATCATTTCTCCTTGAATATTAAATTGGAACGTAAACTCGTTCCCATGAACTGTACAATGTCCAGAAACATGCACTGGATCCAATCTAATGATATCATTATTCATTTCACTTAATTCAGAAACGTCTACCATTTCGTCAAACTTAAATGTTTCAATATGATTAACCTTTACAATTTGACTTTTTGTAAATTTCATCATTTTCACCTCTAGGCAACAACAGTAATTTTAAAAGTATTTCAATGGTTTGTCAATATTTTTCTTCCTATTATAAGTTATATTCCCTAATCCGTTAAAAAGTTAAGCAATTTCATGAATTTATTGAAAACAACCATTCAATTTTAAAATTGTTTGCTACAATAATAAGAAAGAATTAAAGAAATGTGGTGTAATCTTTATGAATTCATGTGGCCTTATTGTAGAATACAATCCCTTTCATAATGGACACGTATATCATATTCAAGAAGCAAAAAAGCAAACAAGTGCTGATTGTATGATAGCTGTCATGAGTGGTTCATTTCTCCAAAGAGGAGAGCCTGCCATTATTGATAAATATCACCGAGCAAGGGCTGCTCTTTCAATAGGAATTGATCTTGTCGTTGAACTCCCATATGCTTATGCAGTTCAAAATAGCGACCTTTTCGCCAAAGGGGCTGTCCAAACCTTAAATGCTGCTCTTGTGAATTCAATTTGTTTTGGAAGTGAGTCCGGACATATTGAACCATTTCATGAAGCATATAACGTCATGCAAACTCATGATGAATTGTATCAATCCATCTTAAAACAAGAACTCAACAAAGGTAAATCTTTTCCTAAAGCCCATGAAATTGCTTTTCAGCAGCTACCTAATTTTCAATCAAATCACTTTCTAGATTTAAGTGCACCGAATAATATACTTGGCTATAGTTATTTGAAAGAAATATTAGATCATGGTTTAAACATTCTACCATATACAATCAAAAGAACGAAATCGGGTTATCATGACACTTCAATTCAGAGTGAAATTGCAAGTGCTACTGCGATTCGTAAATCAATATTAGAACACGAAACGATACCTAAAAATACGATGCCTGATTCAACCTATAACGAGTTAATCGCGTATGAACAAAAAACTAGTCATTTGCATTTTTGGGAAGCGTATTTTCCACTCTTACAATACCGGGTACTTACAATGTCTATCGAAGAGTTAAATGACATTCATGGAATGGATGAAGGATTAGAATACCGCATCAAACAAACAGCTAAAGAAGCTCAATCCATAGAAGATTGGATCACTAAGGTAAAGACAAAACGGTATACGTGGACGAGAGTGCAACGATTGTTTACTCATCTATTAACCAATACTAAAAAATCTGACATGTCATCAATCCAAAAAACAACACAACCTACTTATATTCGAATACTCGGAATGAATCACACAGGAAGAGCGTATGTGAACCAATACAAAAATGATTTTACTCTTCCAATCCTTACGCGTTATTCAAAAAAGCAACCTGAACTTCTATCTATTGAGGAACGCGCTTCTCATGCTTACTATAGTATTTTACCTCCAAACATCAAAAAGAAATTGTATCAACGAGAGTTATCAGGTCCCATTATACTGTAAAAGGTGTAGACCCTATGAAGGGTTTACACCTTTTACATTTCTTTTTCTAAATAATCTAATGCCTCTTTAAATGTATCGACAGGAACAATTTTCATATCTGTTCCAATATCATCAGCCGTTTTTTTAGCGATTTCATAATTAGAACCTTTTGTTCCATTTTCATTTGGCGCAAAGAATATATCGCCACCCTCTTTATCAGCGGCTACTACTTTTTTATCAATGCCTCCTATTGGCAATACATTCCCTTCGTAATCAATTTCGCCTGTCCCAATAATTTGCTTCCCATGTGTCAAATCCTCTTCTTTCAATTCATCATATATTTTTAACGCAAACATTAAACCAGCACTCGGCCCACCAATATCTCCACTTTCAAAATGAACTTTTGGTTTTACATGAACATCTCGATTGGTAACCAGTTGAATTCCGATACCAATTTTATCATTTAATTCTTCAAATTCTTGTAAGGTTACATGTACCGATTTTTGTTTGTTTTCACGTTCAAAATGAACTTTTATTTTATCTCCACTTTTTTTCTTTTTCACGTAATCTAATAAATCATCGGAGTTATTAATTTTTTTGCTGTCCACTTGCTTGATTTCATCACCTGCTTTTAACTTTCCTTCAGCAGGCATCCCTTTAACAACTGATACGACATAAACACCGTCATATTTTATATCTATATCTGCATTAGCCGCTTCATAAGCCACAACCGTTGCCGCCTCTTGTGAACTCTCCATCATATGAAGCTGTGCATCCATATACTCTTTTTCTGATATATGTTCTGGAATGACATTTTCAATTGGTTGAACTTCATAATAAGGAAGCATTTTGGCAAGAACAAAACTTACTGGAGTAGCTTGACCTCCACTTACTGTTACAAGATGCATGTCACCTTTACTTTTATAGCCACCCTCTACGCTTACGACAGGGTCAAGTGCATCTGCACCACCTGGTTTATAAATATAGTATGGCAGCTTATATAAGGCAAGAACATATACAATTAATATCGTCACGAGTAATGTGACGACGGATTTTTTTGTGAATTTCATATAAAAACACCTTTCATGTATAAAATAGCTTAAGCTTAGAGACTTTTTATAATATGGCATAAATCTCTATAGTATGTGCGTATAGTAAAATAAGCTACATTCTTATCATTATGCTCTAATACTGCCATATTACGCCCAATCAAACAAAATGTACAGAATGATGTAATCAAGGAGGGCATAAATGCTACAACTGTTCAAAACATTCTTTTTGGCCACTACTGTCGTCTGTATTGGCGTCAGTTTAATCATTTTTCCAAGCCAAGCCTTAGAAGCAAGTATACGTGGGCTCAATATGTGGTGGGAAATTGTATTCCCCTCTCTACTTCCATTTTTTATTACAGCAGAATTATTAATTTCATTTGGCGTCGTACACTTTTTAGGTGTTTTATTTGAACCCATTATGCGACCATTATTTAAAGTGCCTGGTGTTGGTAGCTTCGGTTGGATAATGGGAATGGCGAGTGGTTATCCTACAGGAGCAAAAATAGCAGTTAGACTACGTGAAGAAGGACAAGTTACAAAGCAAGAAGCTGAACGTCTTATCTCTTTTACAAATGCATCAAGTCCTCTATTTTTATTTGGGGCCGTTTCCATTGGTTTTTTCCATGATACGAAGCTTGGTTTATTATTTGCCATCACCCATTATCTTGGAAATGTATGTGTTGGTCTTATCATGCGGTTTTACGGAAGAAAAGAGGATGCTCGCTTTAAAAAAGCAAAAAGCAATCAGCGTTTTTCCTTTATATATGCATTTAAATTAATGCATAGAAAAAGAATTGAAGCGAACCGTCCCATTGGGATCATTATTAGTGATGCTGTTCTAAATTCCATTCAAACTTTAATTATGGTTGGCGGATTTATTATATTATTTTCTGTATTCACCAAGCTCATTTATTTAGTCGGTGTTTCTGGAATATTTGCCCTTATTTTACGACCAATATTTGAATTATTACAATTGCCAACAGAACTTACGATTCCATTCATTTCAGGCTTATTCGAAATTACACTCGGCAGTCAAATGATTTCCCAGTTAGGCGAAAGTACTATCCTATCCAAAGCAATCCTAGTTAGCTTTTTAATTGGTTTTAATGGTTTATCGATTCATTCACAAGTAGCTAGTATCATAGCAAAATCAGATATTTCATATTTACCATACTTATATGGACGTCTTTTACACGGTTTATTCGCAAGCACGTTGACATATCTGTTATTTAAACCTCTTTATATTAACCGACAAGTCTTTGATTTTCGAGATTGGCCTGTCTTTAATCAAAGTTCTCAGTACGGAACATCTTACATCTACGAGCTTTTACATATGTTCGGACCAATCATTACTATTATTTCTCTTAGCCTCGGAGTCATAGTGTTCCTATACAGGAAGTCATATAAACCTCATTAAAAAACTGCAGTAAGGTGTTATTAAACCTTACTGCAGCAAATGTCATTTTTTAAATTTTTCATTTAAAGCTTTGGCAACAATTTCTGGAACGATATCTTGAACATCGGGTCGATATTTAGCCACTTCTTTCACAATACTTGAACTTAAGAAAGAATATTGATTATTTGTCATCATGAAAAATGTTTCGATTTCTGGATTCAATCTACGGTTCATAGAGGTGATTTGCATTTCATATTCAAAGTCACTCACTGCACGTAATCCACGTAAAATAGCTTCTGCATTATGTTTTTGTGCATAATCCATTAATAAGCCATCTGATTGATCTACCTTAACATTTGGAAATTCTTTTGTGGATTCTTTTAATAAATATATACGCTCATCAACTGAAAATAAAGGTTCTTTCGCCGAATTATTAAACACGACTACCAATACTTGATCAAAGATTTTCGCACCGCGACGAATGATGTCGATATGTCCATTTGTAACCGGATCAAAGCTCCCCGGACATACTGCAAGTCTTCCCACTGTAACGCTTCCCTTCTGCAAGAACTTATTTCAAAATTATGTGTACATAAACACTGTAATCGCAATTGTATGACTATATGATGTATGCTTTAAAACTTGGAGTTCACTAAAATGTTCGAATTGTTCCTTTGGGTCATGTTCACAATACAACATGCCACCTTTTTTAAGTAATCCGAATCTTAATATGTTGTTAATCAACTTATTATAATCAACCTTTTTATAAGGCGGATCTAATAAAATTAAATCAAATCGTTCTTCTCGTTTATGTAAGACATGTAAAGCTCGATACGCATCATTCTTATACACTTCATATTGAACATCATCAGTGGCGAATTGTTGAAGATTTTCTTTGATTGTTTGGATCGCTTTTGCTTGCTTGTCGATAAAAAATGTTTTATCCATTCCCCTACTTAACGCTTCGATACCTAATCCACCACTACCAGCAAATAAATCTAAACAAGCCCCACCCTCAAAAAAAGGGCCCATAATTTGAAACATGGCTTCTTTAATTTTATCTGTCGTCGGTCTTGTTGAGCTACCGGGAACAGCTTTTAAACGTCTACCTTTATATGTACCAGCAATCACTCGCATTTATATCCCTCAGTCCGTAACAAAATGAATATGTGAAACAAATCATTATTCATTATACTCGAATTCATCTATTTTAAAAATAGTAAAATATTATGTATATATTTTTAAAATTTGACTACACTAATTAAAGAACAACAGAAGATCCTTTTATTCCATTAAGAAAATGATAAACACCTTAGTGGATATAAAGGATTTCTCCTCTCCCTTTATCTTTTATAAGCTCTATTAAAAGAGCCTGCAGACATTTAGCTGCAGGCTCTTTTTTTATGGAGAATTCATTAAATCCCCATATTGTAATCGTATATTTTCGCTTCATCTGGTTGTTTATTTTCAAATTCTGTTTCTACAAATGGTTTTAATGATGGTTCAACCTTCGTTACAAAAGAAAACTTTTCTAACTTGAATGTCGTGTCTTCCACATCCTCTTGGTTCACATACAAAACAGCGTATTTCAAGCGTTTAGAGGCATATATTAAATGTCCATGGCGTTTAATTTGCCGTAAGTTTTTCATATGTTGAAACCAAATAATTAATCCTTGACGATTCATTCTCATGTATATAACTCCAATTCTTCATCGTTCATTAAGAAGCTTGGCAACCACAGCTTCCACCGCTGCCACAACCACAACCGCTATCCGTTAATGCAGCACCACTCACTGGTGATTTAATTTGCTCACTTACATTACGCGCTAGGATACCACAAATTTCATCTAGTAAGCCTTGTAATTGACGCTCTGCTACTTTAAATTGAGCAACTTTTTCATCCATATCCATCTCACGTTTAACTTTGCGAACATCGCGCATAATTTGATTATAGTCGGGATGATATCTACCAAAACGCTGCACATCTTCATAATGTTCTTTTATATCATTAAATGCTTGAATACGCATCTGAGCTTCTTTATCTACATCTAAAGAATACTTAGCCTCTTCATATTTTTTCATTTCTTCAGATTGCAATATCATTTGACCAAGTGCTTCTGCTTCATCTAAAATTTCTACATATTCCAATGTAGCAATCATTGTTATCTACCTCCTTCTTTATTCTAACACGTAATAATTATAGTTAAAATAAGAAGTTTAGGTTATGAGGTTTTCAATATAGAATGATTTACCATTTCAATCGTTGTTTTTCCCCGAATCTTTAAATATATGAAATAGATTTTGCTTTGCATTCACGTTCTGCCATTTTGTTGATGTATTGTTTTGATCATTTAAAAAAGTCTGAGCTAATTTAGCGAATTGACGCATAGATCCAACTTGCTTTTGCATTTTTTCCAAATCTAATTCTTGGAAAATCTGAATACATTTATTAAGCCAATCTCTTTTCTCATCGTGTGTTTCCAATTCCGCTTCTTGACCTTTTTTATAAAGATCCCAATATGAATGATCTTCTCCGAATCGCAACCATTTTTGATAATATAATTGTAATTTTTCCGGATGCATTCTAATCGCCTGACGTAATCTTGGATGTGCATTAACAAATATTTTAAACGACTGTACTGAGCTTGACATACCATCCTTATTCATATGCGATCCTCCTTATCAAGCACATAATCGTAACATATGTTTGTGGATGGTAAATGTTCATTTTAATCACATTTCATTTAAGGTTTTTTAATAAAGTTTTGAGTGTAATAAAATTGATATACACCAACACCGAGATGTGTATAATCTTTATTTAACAATGCTTGACGGTGTCCTTCAGAATTTAACCACCCCTCCATTGCTGCAGGAGCATCAGGATATTGAGCTGCAATATTTTCTCCAGCAGCTACATAAGCAATCTTTTTCTTCCCTAGTCTTTCTTTCAAACCTGTGCCATCTAAACCATAATGAGAGAAGTATTGATTGTTCTCCATATCTTTACTATGTGCAAAAGCGACTTTACTTGTTTCTTCGTCCCACTGTAATGGATTTAATTCATGCGATGTTCGCATAATATTCGTAATATCAAAAATTTGTTTTTTCATTCCGTTTTGAATCTCTTTCCATTGAGTTTCAGTAAATTCCTTTTCCTTTTCTAATTTACCTCTATACTCTACTTCATAAGGACGCTGTTTTAGTAATACATTCGCTGATAATAAACGAATACTAGAAAGTTTTTTCGTAAAAGTATCGAAATATAGCTGTGCATATAATTCTTGATTAATTTTTACGAGCGGACGCATCTTAAGATCTTCTTCTTTTAAATGAAATGTATAATTAGAAATCCCTTTTTGATAACTGACATCTTTTTTAAAATCATAATCATTTTTCAACGAGTTATAGCTTGTACCAATTGTAAAAGGTGCTGTTGAGATATCCTCACCAATAGCATATATCGTTTCAATTTTATGATTTTCAATTCCAAATTGAATATATTGATTTTTTTCATTACCATATATCCACCATGTATAGCCGTATGCACTTTCATCTTTTCGCTTAGGTTCACCTAGTTCCTCTTTTAGTTCATCTGAGGATTTATCAATCCAGTCATATAATTTACCTTTAACGTCTATGTTAGGCTGTGAAGTGTCTTGTTTGTTATCTTCCTCAGTATGATCAATATGCATATTTTCCTTGATAGATTTTTTTAATTCATCAGGATTAGAATTGGTTTCATCAAAATAAATATATAATCCTGTTATTAAAATAAGTAAAATCACAATATTTCTTATCATTCTCATAAGGCGAATCCTCTCTTAACACATTTTTATAAGTATTGCCTACTTACCATAGTATATAATCATTCTAATATAAAGATGCATCTCATGAACTTAATTTCATTCAGCAAATCATTGCAAGTTATCCTATTTCATACTATTATATAATTAGTGAGAAAATATAAATGAGGTGTCTATATTGAAAATCGAAGTACCCGGAATTCAAGATGCTGTTATTGATTTAAAACCGCTCGACCACTTAATGGGAAAACATGCTTTTATTCGTGCCGGTCAATGGGATTATGAGCGTGTCACATATGATTATAAAATAGGCTCAAACGAAAAAAACATTACATATTATATCCGTATTCAAGGTGTTGCAATTGAAGGCGATGTCGATCATCGTGATGCAGTTATTAAATTAATGACACCTTTACTTGCAAAACATTACTATCCACACGGACTCGAATATGGTGAAGATGAAAACTTCCCTCAATCACTAGTTGAACGTGCAACGACGCTTGTACAACGAGTTCAGCAAGAAATCGAAGCATATCAAAATCAATAATTAAACTGAACCGTGCAAACCAACTCCATGCAGTTGGTTTGTTTTATATCATTTATCCTTCTCTACTTTATTGAATCATGACGTTTCAAAAGGAGGCTTATTTCTATTTTTTTAAATAAAATAACAAAACGACAATGGACATTATTGATTTTGACACTCATTACGTTAGCTTTTTTATATTTTGTTCTACCGGTTTCCATTCCATTAGTGATTGCGTTATTAACAGCATTACTACTGAATCCCCTTGTACAACTTATTCAAACGAAGCTAAAAATTAATCGACAGTTTTCAGTGATCATTGTCTTCTTAATTTTTATCCTTCTGATTGCTGTAGTTGGTACATATTTAATAACGTTATCAATTGGGCAAATCGTCCATTTTGTAGAAGACTTGCCAGAATACTTTAATCAGCTTAATACATTATATGCTGATATTGCTGAACGTATTGAGCATTATTCAAAAAATTTACCCGCTGAATTTGTAAATCAAATTACAGATAGCCTCGAACAATATTTATTAGATCTAAATGAGCTTGCAAAAGAAAAAATCACTTTAGATCGTATTGCACAAATTTTTGCGAAAGTACCACAATATTTAATTAGCTTTTTAGTTTATTTAATCGCTCTTTTCTTGTTTATGCTTGAATTGCCGACACTAAAAGTAAAAATGTATCAAGCTTTCACAAAGGAAACAGCACGCAAAGTAACCTTTATGAACAAAAGATTGGCTTCTGTATTTTTAGGTTTCTTTAAAGCACAATTTTTAGTTAGTTTGGTTATCTTTGGCGTTTCTTTAATTGGATTACTCTTTATCTTTCCAGATCTTGCCTTTATCATGTCGATTATCATTTGGATTATCGACCTCATTCCAATCATTGGGTCTATCATTATTCTTGGCCCATGGGCGTTGTTTATGTTTTTAGCAGGCGATACCATTATTGGCACAAAGTTGGCGATTCTAGCTATTATTCTGTTAGCCTTACGTAGAATCATTGAGCCAAAACTGATGGGACAACATATTGGTTTATCTCCTCTTGCCACTTTAATTTCGATGTTTATCGGATTAAAATTACTAGGCCTGTTTGGATTTATTCTAGGACCGTTACTCGTCATTGCCTTTACCTCTGCAAAGGAAGCTGGAATTATTCGCTGGAAAGTGAAAATATAAAAGGATATACTTCTAAATTTAGAAGTATATCCTTTTCTTCTTGAATTATGTTCCTAAAATTGCTTTTATCAAACTTGTCGTTTCTCCGTTATCAAAGAGAATGTATAGTAATAAATAAACCATGACACCTGTAATTGCTGTAAAAAACCAAATAATACTCGTAACAGGTCCTACTTTTTGGTGAATGGTAATGTTACGTTTAAACGCCAAAGTTAGTGTTACAATTCCAAAAATCGCCCCAATGGTTGCTAAACATATATGGAAAATTAAAAAGATTGTATAATAAATTTCCAAATGTTCAGGCCCACCAAAACTTGTATTCCCAATAAAAATCGTTCTTGAAGCATATATGATGAAAAAAGCTAAAGCACTTAATGCTGCTGCAATCATCGTGTACTTATGTTGTTTTGGCTTTCCTTTTATGATAAACCTCCAACCAAAAGCCATTAAGATGGCACTAAGTACAATAAAGGAAGTGCTTAGTGTAGGTAGTATTGGCATAACTCATGTATTTCCTTTCTATTTACATCTGATTAAGATTTATAACCTTCGACCACTGGTTCTTGCAAATGATCTTGTTTAACTGGTATAGGATCCACTTGTAAACTAGCTTTAGTAAACCAAGTGAAGAATACGCGACCTAATACAATCCCATAAGTGATTTCCTGAACAGTTTTCATCAAAATACCACCTAATTGTTGGTCTTCCATTGTCGAAAGTGGTGAAAACATTTCTGGTCCTGAAATCATTCCGGAAATATCATTTAATACATCAGTTGGGACACATAAAGACATTGCTTGAATCCATGCTCCATCTTGACTGTATGCTGCAAAAAGCGGTGTTGAAGCAAAGATAATCAGCACACAAGCGGGCGTAATCATCACACCGTTACCTGCGATATATGCCATTTTAATCAATGGCTGAATCGTATCAAATTCTTTTAACGGTGTTAATAAAGGCCACCAGACAAAGAATGCCGCAAACAGTAAAATAATGGAGAATGAAGTATGTGCAATTTGTGATGATTTTGCAAAGTCAAACACGGCTGGTAAATGATAAATTGAGAATAAACCATTAAATAGCAATAGAGAAATAAGCGGTTTTGTGAAAAATTTTACCACCGGCTTTACAAATCTCATGTTTACAAATTTTCTCCAAATCCATTCTGGAATACCTTTAATCATAAAGATTGGAAAAACTAATAAAAAGAAAGCCAATTGAATCATATGATAACTTAGCATGATATGAGATAACAAATCAATTGGAGACCCTTTTACAGCATATAAAATAAATAAACCACTATAGAAAAATGCAAATTGTTTTCCAGTTGGTTTTGAAAAATCACCAAATTTTGTTCTATATCGAACGGTAATTAAATAGTAGGCAATGCCTAATAGAATCACAAATGTTAAAAAATAAGGGCTCCACAATGCACGAGCACCGAAAATTTGTAAATTCAACCACATATATTGTCACTCCCATACATAAAACATATTCCTACTTACTAGTATAATACATTTACCTCATTCTTAAAGCATTGAATGTGACAATTTATAGAAAGGAAAATGAAAACAGACCGGTATTAAACCGGTCTGTTTTAAAATTACCACCAAGTGATAACGCCTAAAGCTGCAAGTGTTAACAATGCTGCCCATACGCCACCGTACATTAATACTGCTGGCATTTCATGTCCTTTTTCTTTTAAATGCATAAAGAAATAAAACTGGAATGCAACTTGTACGAGTGCCATGATTAATAACAATGGTACAGCGAACATTTTTTCAAGACTGTTAGTCGCAACT
The DNA here is from genome assembly GCA_018711205.1 of Candidatus Avamphibacillus intestinigallinarum. Lineage (GTDB taxonomy): Bacteria > Bacillota > Bacilli > Bacillales > Amphibacillaceae > Avamphibacillus > Avamphibacillus intestinigallinarum. The sequence goes on from DVIO01000040.1 coordinate 15,569, forward strand.
ATTGTGAAGGCTAATAGGGTAAATACTATCATCAATGCGAATGAAATAAGTTGTTTTTTCATTTCCTCTTTGTGTTTCTCGCGACGAAACGTATCTGCTTTATTATTCGTTATTTCCGACATGTATTAACCCACCTTTCCCATAAGATAAACTACAGTAAAGATAAACACCCATACGACATCAATAAAGTGCCAGTATAAACTAAATGTATTAAATTTAGGGGCGTTATATAAGTTTAACCCTCTTTTTGCATTTCGAACCATTAGTGACATTAACCAACATAGACCAAATAGCACGTGACCACCGTGGAAGCCTATTAATGCATAAAATGCCGATCCAAATGCAGAAGATCTAAATGTGAATCCTTCACCAATTATATAATGAGAGAATTCATAAATCTCACATGCTAGGAAACCAATACCGAGTAAAGCAGTAATGGCTAACCATAGTTGCATTTTTTTATAATCATTATTCTTCATGTGGTACATCGCATACACACTTGTTAATGAACTAGTTAATAGTAATATTGTCATTAAGAAAACGAGACCTAGTTCATACAAATCATGTGTCGATGGACCGTTATGCGTTGAATCCTTTAAAGCTAAGTAAGTACCGAATAAACTTGCAAATAGTACTGTTTCTCCTCCTAGGAAGAACCATAAACCGATAAATTTGTTTTTTCCTTCAAGGGTAGCTTTCTCAGGCTCGTGGGGCATTGATTTCGGATTTAATACATCCTCGTGACTCATTTTACTCCCCCTCCCTTTCAAGATCTTCTTTTTTCACAAAGTAACCCGTATCATCTTTAAATGAACGGATGAACATACAAACGAATGCAAAGGCCATACCAGCATATAAGACAATATACCATAGCTTATTGTCAGTTTGGAAAATAAATCCAAATCCAGCAATGAAGAAGCCTAACGACATTAAGAACGGTAAAATTGAATTGTTTGGCATATGAATATCATCCAATGGTTCAGCCGGTATCATCTTACCATTGCCTTCTGATTTTTCAATCCATAATGGATCTAAACCACGAGTTAATGGTAGTTGTTCAAAGTTATAGAACGGCGGTGGTGATGAAATCGCCCACTCTAGTGTACGACCATCCCATGGGTCAGCTGGTGCTTTTTCAGATCTAGCTGTAATAATGATATTGATTAAGAATACGATTACAGCAAATGACATAAAGAACGCACCTATTGTACTGATAAAGTTTCCAACATCAAGTTCCTGACCTTTTAGGAATACCCAGTAACGACGTGGCATACCCATTAAACCTAAGAAATGTTGGATAAAGAACGTTAAGTGGAATCCAATAAAGAATGTCCAGAACGTCAGCTTTCCAAGACCTTCATGTAAAATACGTCCAAACATTTTAGGCCACCAATAATGCAGACCTGCAAAAATACCGAATACTGTACCCCCAACGATTACATAGTGGAAGTGAGCAACAACAAAGTACGTGTCATGGTATTGGAAGTCAGCTACTGCTGAACCAAGCATTACACCTGTCATACCACCAATTGTAAATGATGGGATAAATCCTAGTGCCCATAACATTGCTGAATTAATTTTAACACTTCCGCCCCACATCGTAGCGAGCCAGTTAAAGATTTTAATACCTGTTGGTACAGCAATTGCCATTGTACCAATTGCAAAGATTGAGTTCGCTACTGGACCTAAACCAACTGTAAACATGTGGTGAGCCCAAACCATGAATCCTAAAAATGCGATTAACATAGTCGCGAATACCATAGCTGTATACCCAAATAATCTTTTACGTGAGAAAGTAGAGAAAATATCACTAAACAAACCGAATATCGGTAAAATCAAAATATATACTTCCGGATGACCGAAGATCCAGAATAAGTGTTGCCAAATCACTGTGTTACCACCAAGTGCAACATCAAAGAATGCCGTTCCAAACATACGGTCAAACATTAATAAGAACAATGCGACTGTAAATGCTGGGAAAGCAAACAGAATTAACACACTTGTAATAAATGATGCCCATGTAAATAGAGGCATTCTCATGTATGTCATACCTGGAGCACGCATATTTACAACGGTTGCAAGGAAGTTAATACCCCCCATTAATGTTCCTGCCCCAGCAAGCTGTAACCCCATGACATAGAAATCAATACCATGTGTTGGAGAGGTTAAAGCGAATGACGCATATGAAGTCCATCCACCATCTGGAGCTCCTCCAAGGAACCAACTTGTGTTTAGTAAAATACCACCAAACATAAATAGCCAAAAACCTAATGAATTTAGGAATGGGAACGCAACATCACGTGCCCCTATTTGCAATGGTAAAACTGCGTTCATAATACCGAGTATTATCGGCATCGCAGCAAGGAATATCATCGTAGTACCATGCATTGTAATCATTTCATTATACAAGCCAGCACTTATAAAATCGTTTTCTGGTTTTATTAACTGAATACGAATTATAACTGCCTCTAACCCACCGAGGATAAAGAACAATCCCCCGCCGATTAAATATAAATGCGCAATTTTTTTATGGTCAATTGTTGTTAAATATTCCCATAAAGTAGCGCCGAGGCCTCTTTTCTGAGCTACTGTACTCACCAGCCATACCTCCCTATTCTAATTCAAGACTAATTTTTTGAAGCGCTTTTAGGCGAAACATCAGAAGGTTTCAATTGCATTAAGTATTCAGCAATTTTACCTGCTTCTTCATCTGATACTTCAGGGTATTTACCTGTCATCTCATTTCCTGGCTTAACTGATTCTGGGTCTGTAATCCATTTAACAAGATTGTCTTTTTCTGGATCAAGTACACCAGCATATTTTGTGCGGTTACCAAAGTCAGTTAAGTTTGGTCCTGTATCTGAACCTTCATTACCAATTGCATGACAAGCAATACAACTTTTACTTTCGAAGAGTTCTTTACCTTCTTGTGCCACTTTTTCTTCTGGTTTTTGTTTAGGGTCAAAGTCTTGCATATCCTTAGCCCACTTATCATATTCATCTGGACTAACAGCAATCACTTTAAAGTCCATTAATGAGTGTGATGGACCACAAAGCTCAGCACATTTACCCCAATAAACGCCTTCTTCATATGCTTCAATATACATTGTGTTTTCGTTTTCAGGGTTTACGTCCATTTTACCTGAGATACTTGGTACCCAGAATGAATGAATAACGTCATTAGATTTCATGTGAAGATATACTTTTTCTCCAGTAGGGATATACAAGTCTTGACTTGTTTGAATTGAATAATTCTTATCCTTACCTGTAGGATCCTCTTCATCACGATACTTGAAATGCCACCAATATTGATTACCTTTAACCTCAATATTTAAGTGATCTTTTGATTTTGAATCATCAGCTAGAACAAATGTTGAAATAACTGTCGGAATTGCCATGATTAATACCAAAATAATCGGTATAACTGTCCAAACTGTTTCAAGTGTTTTGTTTCCTTCTACCTGTTTTGGTATGTAATCTTCTTGTCCTTTTTTACGACGGTAACGTAATAACACTACAATGAATAAAATCAATACAACTATAAATACAAGTGTCATCACTACGGTTGTTAAAATGATTAGCTTCATTGATTCTTGTGCACCAAACCCTTTTGGAACTAGTGCAGTAAGGTTATCTTTACCACATCCCGCTAAAAAGAAAGTGACAATACTTAATAGGAAAAATACCTTTAATTTACCCATCCAACCTTTCATGGAATCATACCTCTCTTTCTATTTGTGCTTCCTTATATAAAATAAAATATTAAGGACATCATCATAAAATCTCTTCTCTGTTATATTGTAACAATGATCATTGTTACAAACATGATTATTAAATAATTTAATGAGTATACGAAGTTTACATTCGCCCATTTCAAACTATCTTTCATGAAAAATCCAGTCAAAGCTAGTATGAACCAAAGAGCATTTAATATTGTAGCAATGATTAAAAATACATTTCCCAAACTCGCCATATAAAAAGGTAATGGGAGTAAACATGCTACATACACAAAAATTTGTCTCTTGGTAAAATCAAAACCATGTACTGCTGGTAACATTGGAATACCTGCAGCTTTGTAGTCTTCATTTTTTTTCATAGCTAAAGCTAAAAAATGTGGTGTTTGCCATATAAACATGATTAAAAATAATACAATTGGAATTGTTCCTAACTCTGGCTCTATTGCTGCCCAACCGATTAATGGTGGAACTGCACCTGACAAACTACCTATAGCTGTATTCAATGTATATCGTCTTTTTGACCATATCGTATATAAGACAACATAACTAAACCAACCAAATAATGCAATCAATGTTGCCGTAACTGTCGTTCCTAATAATAATATTAGACCAACAGCAGTGGTTACACAACCTAACAACAATGTTACTTGCAATGAAATATGGCCGGTCACTGTAGGCCTAGACTTGGTTCTTTCCATTACAGGGTCAATATCAACATCGTACCAATTATTTAATATACATCCACCAGCAATGACTAAAGCACTTCCTAGCATTGTAAGAATAAAGACATCCCAGTTTGCTGTAAAACTGGTACCGGTAAAATATAAAGCTAACCAAAATCCAGTAAAAACAGTAATTAAATTCGAATTGATAATACCAACTTTTACTAAAGATTTAAAGTCCTCTTTCATCGAGGTAACTTGGGTGTTAGAAACATGAAGATCTCCCGGTAATTGGGTAGATTTTGTTTCCACTTTGTCCATCGCTATCCCCCTTTCCATGTCATTAAGTAGAGGAATACTTCTAAAAAGTTGGTTTTATTCACCAGCTTTTTAGAAATAAATCGGCATAGTTGCCAATATCTTCTCTTATTGTATCATGGAATTTCAATTCTATCTATCCAACTATGTATGATTTATGACGAGTTTTGTAAATGTAGAGGATAATTTAAGTTGGATACAATTATTGTCTTTTATTCTTCAAAATATAAAAGATTTGTCATAATTTCGTCGTTTAACCATTGCAAATCAGAGTAGATTAATATTATGATTAAAGATGTATTCATATATAAGTTACCAAAACTCTTTATAAATAACAAATATTGATACAAGTTTGAAAAGAGGCTTTCTAAATGATTAAATTACTCAAAAGATTATCCGTCATCTCAAGTGTTGGGATGGCCTTTATACTTCTTGGCGGAGCACTTGTTACAAAAACGGATTCTGGTGATGGTTGCGGTAAGACTTGGCCGCTTTGTCACGGAGAGTTTGTACCTAGTAGTATTACCCCTGAACTTGCAATTGAACTCAGCCATCGACTTGTTTCTGGTATTGTAGGCGTTGCTGTATTAGCATTAGCAATTATTGCATGGCGTTCTATAGGTCATGTAAGGGAAGTAAAATTACTATCATTTTTATCAGTATTTTTCCTAGTTTTGCAAGGTTTAATTGGAGCAGCAGCCGTCATGTGGGGACAATCTGATTATGTATTAGCTGCCCATTTCGGCATCTCCCTTATATCTTTTGCAACTGTATTCCTTTTAATGCTTTTAATCTTTGAAGTCGACAAAAAATTTGACGCAACGACACTTGTCATACAAAAAAAACACCGCATAGAAATTTACTTACTAACTGCTTTTACAATATTTGTTGTTTATACAGGTGCACTTGTTAGACATGCGAGCGCTGATTTTGTTTGTTCTAGTTGGCCTTTATGCCATAATTCAGATCTATTCGAATTTACCCGATTTAATACATTACAATGGATTCAAATGGGGCACCGATTTGTTGCGGGGCTATTATTTATCTGGACTTTCATATTCTTTATTAGAATGATTCGTGTATACAAAGATCAAAAAGTTATGTATTGGGGCTGGATCATTACATTCGCCTTAATATTCTTGCAAGTGCTGTTTGGAGCACTCATTATTTTCACTTCAGTTAATTTAATTATTGCCTTATTCCATGCGTTATTTATTTCATGCTATTTTGCAATGTTAAGTTACTTTATACTTTTATCCTCACGTAGTCATATGAATTAAACGTATTAAAAAACATCTCTCTTATTGCAAGAGAGATGTTTTTTTATTGGTCATTATTCAAATTCAATTAATAAGTCTCCAACTGTAATTGCATCTGAGTTTTTAACATGAATGTCTTTAATGACACCCTCAAATGGTGCTTGAACAGTTGTTTCCATTTTCATTGCTTCAGTAATTAATAAATAATCACCTTGTTTAACTTTTTCACCTTTTTCAACTAATACTTTAATAACAGTACCAGGCATTGTCGCACCTAGTTGTTTATCGTTAGTTGGATCTGCCTTAGGTTTTGCAACGAAATCTGTTTTAACATTAACATCTTGAATTTCAATTTCACGAGGCTGTCCATTCAGTTCAAAGAATACAACTCTCGTACCGTCTGAACGCGGCTCTGAAATCGAGATTAATTTAATAATTAATGTTTTACCTTTTTCAATTTCAACTTCAATTTCTTCACCCAGTTTCATTCCATAGAAGAATGTCGGTGTATCTAATGTTGAAATATCTCCAAATTTCTTCGTATTTTCAATGTAATCTTTAAATACTTTAGGATATAACGCGTATGCAATCACATCAAATTCAGATGGTTCAGTATCCATTACTTTTTCAAGTTCTGCTTTAAGCTCCGCAAAATTAATCGGCTCTAATAACTCACCTGGACGTGTTGTAATTGGTTTACGTGATTTCAATACAATTTGTTGTAATTTCTCAGGGAATCCTTTATATGGCTGTCCAATATAACCTTGGAAGAATTCAATCACTGAATCAGGGAAATCGATTGAATGACCTTTTTCGTATACATCTTCCTCAGTCAAATCATTTTGAACCATGAACAATGCCATATCACCAACAATTTTCGATGAAGGCGTAACTTTAACAATGTCACCGAACATTTCGTTTACACGGTGGAACATTTCTTTTACCTCATCCCAACGATCAGCTAACCCAACACCTTTAGCTTGTTGCTGTAGGTTACTATATTGTCCACCAGGCATTTCATGGAAGTAAACTTCTGTATGTGGCGCTTTCATACCACTTTCGAAGTCTTTATAATATGAACGTGCATCCTCCCAATACGTACCTAGTTTTTGGAACCCGTCGATATCCATTCTTGCATTGCGTCCGCGACCTTCTAATGCATGATATAGTGCTTGTGCACTTGGTTGAGATGTAGAACCTGACATTGGTCCGTTTGCTACGTCTAATACATCAACACCAGCGTCAATTGCACGAGCATAGGTCATAATACCATTTCCACTTGTATCATGTGAGTGTAAGTGAATTGGTAAGTCCACTGCATCTTTCAAGCTTGAAATTAATTGATAAGCTGCTTCTGGTTTTAATAAACCTGCCATATCTTTAAGACCTAAGATATGAGCTCCAGCATTTTTCAATTCTTTCGCCATATTTACATAGTAATCAACGTCATATTTAGTTTGACCTTTATCTAAAATATTACCTGTGTAGCAAATAGCTGCTTCTGCAATCTTATTAGAATTACGTACAGCATCAATTGCTGGTAACATACCTTCTAACCAGTTCAAGCTGTCAAAGATTCTGAATACATCAATTCCTGTATCAGCACTCTTATTAACAAACTCTTGAATAAGATTATCTGGATAGTTTTTATAACCAACTGCATTACTAGCACGTAGTAACATTTGGAATAATACGTTTGGCATTTTTTGACGTAAACGAATTAATCTTTCCCAAGGATCTTCTAATAGGAAACGATACGAAACATCAAATGTTGCGCCTCCCCACATCTCAACAGAGAATAAATCAGGAGTCAAACGAGCTGTTGGTTCTGCAATATTAATTAAGTCCTTAGAACGAACTCTAGTAGCTAAAATAGATTGATGCGCATCACGGAATGTTGTATCCGTTAATAATACATCTTCTTGTTCCTTAAGCCATTTAGCTACCCCTTCTGGACCTTCTTTTTCCAGGATTTGTTTTGTACCCTCTTTTAATTCAGGTAAGCTTGATGTTTCAGGTATTTGTGGTGTCTCAAATACAGGTTTTTTCTGCTCTGGAATACCAGGGAACCCATTAACTGTTGTATTACCAATATAATTCAAGATTTTTGTTGCTCTATCTCGTGATTTAGGGAATATAAATAGCTCTGGTGTTTCACCAATAAACGCTGTATTGTATTCACCTTTTAGGAATTTCTCATTCGTTACAACATTTTCTAAGAATGGAATATTCGTTTTAATACCACGGATACGGAACTCTTTTAAGTTACGCAACATTTTTTGAGCAGCTTGTTGGAATGATAGTCCCCAAGTTGAAACTTTAACAAGTAAAGAATCATAATGTGGAGAAATCACTGAGCCTTGGAATCCGTTACCTGCATCTAAACGTACCCCGAAACCACCACCTGAACGATACGCTAAAATACGTCCTGTATCAGGCATAAAGTCATTAAGTGGATCTTCAGTTGTTACACGTGATTGAATCGCATAACCACTTGTAGTGATTTTATCTTGTGTAGGAATTGCAATAGAATCCCCATGTAAATTTTGTCCATCAGCAACTTTTAATTGTGTTTGTACAATATCAAAGCCAGTAATCATTTCAGTAATTGTATGTTCAACTTGAATACGTGGGTTAACTTCAATGAAGTAGAATTCGTCTCCACTTACAAGGAATTCAACAGTTCCCGCGTTAATGTAATTAATATTCTTCATCAATTGAACAGCTGCTTCGTTAATTCGGTTACGTAAATCCTCTGACAATGAAACACTTGGTGCAATTTCAACAACTTTTTGATGACGTCTTTGTACAGAGCAATCTCTTTCAAATAAATGAACAATATTACCGTGTTGATCACCTAATACTTGTACTTCAATATGTTTAATATCAACTAGTAACTTTTCAACATAAACTTCATCATCACCAAATGCAGCCTTCGCCTCACCTTTTGCACGGTCATAAGCTTCAGCCAGTTCATCTTCATTTTGGACAGTACGCATACCACGACCACCACCACCAAGTGATGCTTTAATCATAAGTGGATAACCATGACTTTTACCGAATTCTCTAACTTCCTCAAGAGATTCTACTGGACCGTCACTACCTGGAATAACTGGAATCCCCGCATTAATTGCTTGTTCTCTAGCTTTAACTTTATCGCCAAACATATTTAAATGTTCACTTGTAGGCCCAATAAAGATAATGCCTTCTTCTTCACAACGACGTGCGAAGTCGATATTTTCAGATAATAAACCGTAACCAGGATGGATAGCATCAACATCAACACTTTTTGCAAGTTCAATGATACCTTCAATATCCAAATATGCATCGATTGGTTTTTTACCTTCACCAATTAAGTAAGCTTCATCTGCTTTATAACGGTGATAAGAACCTGAATCTTCTTTAGAATATACTGCGACTGTGCGTACGTCTAGTTCAGTACACGCACGAAATACACGTATTGCAATTTCGCCACGGTTTGCAACTAGAACTTTTTTAATATTGTTTAACTTATCCATGATTTTCCTCCTTTTATGTAGAAACATTGCACTACCAGAATAGATAGCAAAGCCATCATATTTAATATTGATTAAAACGTTAATCAAATGGCAATGTTAATGATACAAACATTTGAAGTCGATAGGTCGTATTTCTTTATGCTTACATAACAAATGAGCTTTTATTACATACTCATTTTAAATGACGGCATATAAATTGAAATACGAAAACAAACTACTGAATACGGTTTATTGTAAAACGATGAGCCGATAGCTTTATTTTAATATAAACAGCATTCAATATAAACCATTAAATTCATTTTACATGCACTTATTATGTAGAGATATGTATTAAGTGAACATAATTAAGGAATTTTTATTAGTATAACACATTTTACGAAATAGTGTAGCATTATTCATGAAATAATTTTATTTAAATTTCAAATTTTGTAAATAAAAAACTTTGCTTTTAGCAAACAGCAAAGTTCTTCATCTTATATTATATTTTGTACTAAACAGACTGTTGAGCTGCTTCATGTAATCTATTCAACTGCTTTTCTAAGGTGCCGAGGATTTCCTTGCCTTGATCCTCTGTTATTAATTCAAGACGAGTTGCAAAATCAATTTCTCTTGATAACCCAAACATTTGTGTATCTAATACTTCTTCATACAAAGGACATTGAGGCATTGTAAGATGCTCAATTTGTACTTCAATCAGTCTTAAGATTTGTTCGGCATCTTCTTTTAAAATGGCGTGGGCTTTTTCGTATTGATTTTCCCTCACATTAGATAACAATTATATCCCCTCCACCGAAAGACTTTCTTGAGATATATATTATCCTTTTACGAGAAAAAATGCAAACAAATTCGGATAATTCAAGCATATTACGATATGATATACTACCAGTACAGATTACGTTATACATGATTCTTCGTGGTTATAATTGATCAAACGAGGTGTTTATATGGTTATTACAATTACTGGAAACATTCAATATTCCATTACATTAGATCCCAGTGTATGGATATTTGACGATCGAAAAATCACTTTACATTTAAATAAAGTAAATCAAGAAAAAGAACATATTCCGTTCACAGAATTACGGCAACTTCAAAAACCGCCTGTGACAAATAGTGTCCAACAGACTAAGCGACTAGAGCTACTATCAAATTCGTATTATATGCCTTTAGAAGCATTTATTTTGCGAACAGAACCTAAGAATGATGCGAAAACTGCTATTTTATCAACTTCGATGGGAGAGGAAAACATGCCTTTGAGAGAACTGATTAATAGCAATGCTTTGTTTAGTCAAAAAGGAAAACCCATTACAACAGAAGGACCGATTTACTTATTTAGAGAATCTGATGTGGATTTTGAACATCCAATAAAAGGCATACACAATATCCATATTGTTTGAAACTTAAAAAAGTTAGGGGTCTTCTCCCTAACTTTTACGTTTATTTTTGTTCTAATTCTTCTTCTCTCGCTCGTAAATCCGAATAATACTGTACGCCAAACTGAGAACCCTCACCGACCATTTTAGCGTTTTCTAATTGATCAGAATCGATATGATTTGTTTGATCAGGACTACCAGCTTGATCAATGTAATAATTCAAATCGTCTGCAATCTCATCTTGATGTTTCAATTCTGCAATTTCTTTCATTAAATCCTCTCGCTTTTGCCTTTCCTTCATTAACATACTTGCAACGCTAACAGTGGCTAAGGCACCAAAAAGATAACGTTTTTTCATGATAAATCGCCCCTATCTATATGCAATATCGATTATTATTAATGAAATCAATCATTAACGTTATTATTCCCAAGGGATTTTTAAAACAAACATTGTAATTATAGGAAGCAATTATGTTATCATAATAGATAAGCTTGAACGTTGGGAAGTGTTATATATGAAAGTAAAATGTATTTTATGTGATGATATTCATGATTTATTAGATAATTCATTGGAAGCAAAACGTTTGCGTAATCATTTAGATAAAGTTTATATGTGCTCCGATTGTACTTCACGTATTACAAAAAAGACTGAATCCCATTCATCAGATAGACGTATTCCGTCTTTTAAAAAAAAGCAAACTGAATTCATTTAATATAAAAAGTGTGTATCTATACTGCGATACACACTTTTTATGTTGCCTTATTTTTTTTGCTACCACGTTCTTTATATAAACGATATCGATAAATACCTAATACAGCAGAAATGATGATTAAACTTTCTGTAATGGGTAATTTCATAATACTAAAAATGGTTAAAATAAAATTACCAAGTGCTAACAATATGTAGACAATTATACTTTTTCCAATTGGTAGCTCTCTTGCAAAACCTAATTTATAAGCAATCGCAGCAAAAATTAAGTTTAAAACATAAAATATCCAAAAAATATGATCAGTTCCAAAATTATTCACAAAAAAACCGAGCAATAAACTCAAGTCATTATCCATGATTAATCCCCCATTATATAACCTACTCAACATATCATACTAAAAAAATGGGGTTCTTGCTAGTTTGAATTTAAAAAAGAGACGTTTTATGCTTTACGTCCCTTTTCAATATAATCTTTAATAATCGACTCTTGAATAGATGGATTACATGTCAAAATCGAGTTTTTCTTTAATATATCAACTGGATCTCCATCTATATTTGTTGTGATACCCCCAACCTCTCGAACTAAAATCATGCCAGCTGCGATATCCCATGGACAGAGAGAATGTGATAAGTAACCATCAACTATACCTTCGGCTACATAGCAAAATTCAAGTGCAGCTGATCCATATGTACGTGTGCCACGAACTTCTTGAATTAATTGTTCCATAACAGACTCGTCTACAAGTGTATTTGGAATGAGCCAACGATTATTCATTGCTAAAACAGATTCACTAACTGTAAAATTACGTCGCAAAGGTTTTAAACGAATATGATTTTTATAAGCACCTTCATTCCGTTTTGCGTGATATAAATAATCCTGCATAATATCATAAACGAATGCAATTTCACCAATACCATCAACATAAATCGCAAGAGAAATCGCAAAATTTCGGCGTTGGTGTATGAAATTCGTGGTCCCATCAATTGGATCAATAATCCATACAACACCTTCTGTTGTATGAAGACGGTCTCCATATCCCTCTTCACTAATTAAATGATGATCTGGATATTGTTCACGAATACGCATTGCAAAAAAACGTTCTGTTTCTTGATCGACTGTCGTGACCAAATCTCTTGGGCTTGATTTAGTATGAATAACCAATGGGTCTAGCATTTGTTTACGCACACGCACGCCTGCTTCTAAAACCCATTCTTTTGCTTGCGTATATAATGTATCTCGAACCTCTTTATTCATAATTGTTCCCCCGTAACATTTATATATTATAATATCATACCAAAACAAAGAGGTTACGTCAGCTGTTTTTTCAAAATTTTGATAAGTTGAATCTTCTCAAGAAAATGACCTCAATATGATATTGAGACCATTTTCATCATTATACTATTTTCAACCATTCTTCTCTTAAATGTTCTAACGTTTCTTTTGTTTGTACTATTTTATCATAATCTTTTGCTTGCAAAGCATCATATAAAGTCATTAACTCATAATCAATTTCTAAACGAATCATTGGTAATTTCTTTTCAGCTTCCTTTTTTCTTAGAGCATCCATCACATAATTCATAAATCTTCACTCCCCTTTTGGATAGCTTAGCTTTAATACTAATGTATGAAAAAATGATTACTGATGTTCTAACATTCATACATTTGTGAAGTTGTTTATTACATTCCCCAATATGTTTTATTTTTAAACATGCCTTAAGCTTGACTATCATGTTTTTTTCACGAATAATAATAAACAAATCGTACAGTAAAGGAGAAGACATATGACGTTCCAAGGTTTTACTCAATCTGATTTTGATACGTTTAATATTGATGGTTTAGAAGGTAGGATGGAAGCGATTCAAACAAGAATCCAACCGAAATTCAAAGAAATTGGTTCTAATTTAGAGGATTACTTATCAGCAAAACTAAATCAAGAAATGTATTTACATATAGCCAAACATGCAAGGCGAACCGTAAACCCACCAAATGACACGTGGCTAGCTGTTGCTGACAACAAACGTGGATACAAAAAACATCCTCATTTCCAAGTTGGGTTATGGGGAGATCATGTATTTATTTGGCTAGCCCTCATATATGAATTAGATTTCAAAGTGAAGATTGCTAAACAATTTATTGAGCATTACGATGAATTAAAGAGCTTACCTGGAGACTATGCAATTTCTTTAGATCATATGAAGAATCAATCAAAGACAATTGACACATTGGAACTTAAAGATGTCGAACGTTTTCGTGATGTGAAAAAGGCTGAATTCTTAGTAGGTAAACGTATATATCCAAATGATCCAATACTACAAGACGGTCAAACATTTTTAAATGTCGTGCATGAAACAGTAGATCAACTCCTCCCATTTTATAATATTGCAATTGGCGCCCGAAACCAATCATAAAAAAGGCACCCTTAGAATTAGGTATACAAGTCTAATTCTAAGGGTGTTCCTTTTATAAACTCACCTTTACATTTTAATAACATTGTCTTTTTCTGCTCGTGCACGTTTGATTACTTGAAAAGGAACATAGCCTGAACCTTTTTCAAATGCTTGAAAATGCTGCTTTTCTACACTTTTAGCAGGTACAATTTCTTTAAAACGTTGATAAGCTAATAAAACATCCTCTGCTTTAATACGAGATTCATACGCTTTTTCTATACAATTATAAAAGTTAACAACATCAATAATCTCTGATTTTGTCCACTCTTCTTCGAGTGGATAGTGATATCCCAAAACACATTCACCTCACTATAATTTAGTTTGTCTTAGAGTATCCTTTAATTTCCTTTGGGTCAACAAATGTATACCCTTGTTTATCTAATCCTTTTACAATTTCTTTTAATGCTGCATTTGTCCATTCTCGGTCATGCATTAAGATATTTGAGCCATTATTTAAAAACTCATTATTTAACGTAACTTCAAGTAAAGCATCCTTCGATTGATATTCAGGCTCCCAATCATAGCCAAAAGTCCAATTCATTAAGTGCATATTTTCTTGTTTAACAATATGCTTTGAAACATCTGTATTTTGCCCAAATGGTGCTCTAAAAAAACTCGGTTTATATCCAATTGTACGTTCTACTTTTTGATTAACTTTTAAAATTTCGTCTTCTTGTTCTGCTTTAGTAAGGTCTGGTAAGCTCTTATGACTATATGTATGATTGCCGATATCAAAACCCATGTTATAAATTTCTTTTAAATTTTCTTCATCTGCAGCTGTTTCTAAAAAATGCCCATTTACAAAAAAGATAGCAGGTACTTTTAAATCTTTTAATGTTTTCGCCATCTCAACAGCATATCGATCCGGTGCATCATCAATGGTTAATAATACTACTTTTTCATTCGTATCTTTTTCAATTGGTTCTATACTCCAGTTTGCTTCATTAATTTTATACTTAGGTTGTTCTTTTGATTTAGTATTCTTTTTATTGTTTTTAGATGTTTTATGTTTTTCTTGTTTAACTGTCTTTTCTGTTGGTTTAGATACTACTTCCTTTTCTTTTTCACCTTGTGTTTTAGTTGAGCATCCTACGATTAATAATAAAAAAGCACATAATAAGAGTGGCATTTTTCTCTTCAAAACAGTTACCTCCTTATCAGAATCAACATAAAGAAAAAGGAGTTACTCTTCATGAGTGAACTCCTCTTCTATATCCTTATTTTTGTTTCATCATATGGATTGGTTTATCGATTGCAATTTCAGCTGCTTCCATAACCATTTCTCCAAGGCTTGGATGTGCATGAATTGTTAATGATAAATCTTCAGCCGTCATACCAGCTTCAACAGCTAATCCAATTTCTCCAATAATATCGCTCGCACTTGCGCCTGCAACTTGCCCACCAATGATGACACCATCATCTTCGCGAACAATTAGTTTTACAAAACCTTCTGTTTCGTTTAAAGCAAGTGCACGTCCATTAACGGCATAAGGGAAACGTCCAGGTTTCACAGCAATGCCTTCATCTTTTGCATCCTTTTCAGAGTAACCAACAGAAGCAAGTTCTGGGTCAGTGAAACATACCGCTGGAATTCCTAAATAATCAATTTCAGATTTTTCACCAGCAATTGCTTCAGCTGCCACTTTACCTTCATAAGATGCTTTATGAGCAAGTGGTGGACCTGTAACAATATCACCAATTGCATAAATATTCTCAACATTTGTTCTACACTGCTTGTCAATTTTAATTAAACCTCTGTCATCCACTTCAATACCAGCTTGTTCAAGACCAATTTCTTGCGTATTTGGACGACGACCAACAGTTACTAAAACATAATCTGCATCAACAGTAACTTCTTCACCCTTAACTTCATATGTAACTTTAACACCGTCTTTTGATTCTTCTACACCTTTTGCAAGTGCTTTTGTAACAACTGTTACACCTTTTTGTTTCAAACGACGTTTAACAAGGGCTGTCATTTGTTTTTCAAAACCGCCTAATATGTCTTTAGCGCCTTCAACAATTGTCACTTCTGATCCTAGGTTTGCATAAGCAGTCCCTAACTCAGTTCCAATGTAGCCACCGCCAATAACGACTAATTTTTTAGGCAATTCTTTTAAATTCAACGCACCAGTCGAGTCTAGGACACGATCTGAAAATTTAAATGTTGGGATTTCAATTGGAGTTGAACCAGTTGCAATAATTGCATTTTTAAAAGTATATGTTTGTGAATTTTTCTCATCCATTACTTTAGCAGTGTTCTTATCAACAAAGAATACTTCACCTTTTGCAATTTCAACTTCATTACCTGTTAGTAGGGATTCAACGCCCCCTGTTAACTTGTCGACTACTCCTGATTTCCACTCTTGAATTTTAGAGAAGTCAACTGACACATTATCAGTTTTAATACCTAGCTCATCATTCCCGCCAGCACTTACAACTTCATGTCCAGCTTGGATAAGTGCCTTTGACGGAATACAACCTACGTTTAAACAAACACCACCAAGGTTACCTTTCTCAACAATTGTAACTTTTTGTCCAAGCTGTGCTGCACGAATTGCAGCAACATAACCGCCTGGACCTGCACCAACTACTAATAGATCTGTTTCTACTGGAAAATCTCCTACTACCATGCTTATCCCTCCATCATAATAAGTTGTGGATCGTTCAATAATTTCTTGATTTGATTTAATGCAAGCTGTGCTGTTGCACCATCGACAATTCTATGATCAAAGCTAAGTGATAATGCAAGCACTGGTGCTGCGACAATCTCTCCATTACGAACAATCGGTTTCTCTGCAATACGTCCAATACCTAATATAGCAGCTTCCGGATAATTAATGACTGGTGTAAACCATTGTCCACCAGCAGAACCTATATTAGTAATTGTACTTGACGCATCCTTCATCTCGTTCGACGTTAGTATACCATCACGAGCCTTTTCTGCCAATGCATTAATTTCTTGTGAAATGTCAAAAATTGATTTTTTATCAGCATTTTTAACAACCGGAACAAGCAGGCCTTTATCTGTATCAGCTGCAATTCCAATATTGTAATAATGTTTATATACAATTTCGTCCGTTTCATCATCAATAGATGCATTGATAATTGGGTATTTTTTAAGTGTTGAAACAATCGCTTTTACAACATATGGTAAGTATGTCAACTTAATGTCTTGTTCTAAAGCAATTTCCTTAAATTTCTTACGGTGAGCAACCAATTCTGTAACATCTATTTCATCAAGTAATGTTACATGTGGCGCTCTCGTCTTAGAATTGACCATTGCGTTTGCAATTGTTCTACGCATTGCTGTCATTTTTTCACGTGTTTCCGGTAATGGCCCTTCTGGAATACTCGTTGTTGGCGTTGCTTCTTGCTCTACTCCACTATCTTGACCTGTTTCCGTAACAGTTTGATCTCCTGAAAGGTATGCATTTATATCTTCTTTTAAGATACGACCATTTTTTCCAGTACCTGTCACATTTTGGATTGCCACATCATTTTCACGTGCATACTTACGTACTGATGGCATTGCAATCACTTGTCGCTTATCCTCATTTGAATCATGTTCTTCTTTTACTGATGTATCTGCTTCAGACACCGTTTGCGCCTGTTCTTTGGTTTCTTCTGAGCCAGATTCTGAAGCTGTTTCTTCTACTTCTTCCTCTTCATCCTCGTAGCCTTCAGCATCAATTGTGACTAATGTTTGACCAACTGTCGCAACTGTACCTTCTTTAACATGTATTTTGTCAACAGTTCCATCCACTGGTGAAGGAATTTCAACAACTGCTTTATCGTTTTGCACTTCACATAGCACGTCGTCTTCATTAACTTCTTTACCTTCCTGGATAAACCATTTGACTATTTCACCTTCATGGATACCTTCACCGATGTCGGGTAATTTAAATATAAAAGCCATTACAGAAACCTCCTATCTGGTGTGTTTTAGAAGTTTATAACCTCTTGAATTTTATCAACTATATCTTGATGGTTAGGCAACCAAACCTCTTCTGCTTCTGAAAACGCATATACAGTATCTGGTGCAGTAACTCGTAAAATGGGTGCTTCTAAATGCAATATTGCTCGTTCTTGAATTTCTGCAATAACATGCGAAGCAATACCAGCTTGTCTTTGCGCTTCTTGAACAACGACTACTCGATTTGTTTTTTCAACCGATTTAATAATCGTATCAATATCAATCGGAGATACTGTACGCAGATCGATTACTTCCACATTTATATTTTCCTTTTCTAACTCTTCAGCAGCTTTCAATGAAGCATGTACCATAGCCCCATATGAAATAACCGTTATATCGGTTCCTTCTTTTTTAACAGCTGCTTTACATAAATCAACTGTGTAAGATTCCTCTGGAACCTCTTCACGGAAAGAACGATATAATTTCATATGTTCTAAAAACACAACGGGATCATTATCTCTTATAGAAGAGATTAACAAACCTTTTGCTTCATATGGTGTAGACGGAATAACAACTTTAATACCTGGTTGTTGTGCAATTAATCCTTCTAGTGAGTCTGCATGTAACTCAGGTGTGTGTACGCCTCCTCCAAATGGTGAGCGTATTGTAATAGGTTGTTGTACAGTATTGCCTGAACGATAACGTAATCTAGACATTTGCCCATTTATTGAATCCATCACTTCATACACAAAACCGAAGAATTGGATTTCAGGAACGGGTCTATATCCTTGTGTACTTAAACCAATAGCTAAACCACCAATTGCTGATTCTGCTAAAGGCGTGTCGAACACTCTATCTTCACCGAACTCTTTTTGCAAATTTTCAGTTGCTCTAAAAACACCGCCGTTTTGACCAACATCTTCACCGAAAACAAGGACATTTTCATCATTTGCAAGTTCTGTCCGTAAGCCATCTGTAATCGCTTGAATCATAGTCATTTGAGCCATATTATTTCGACTCCTTTTCTTTATAAATTTCATATTGTTCTTGTAAATTCACAGGTAAAGTTTCGTACATATTTGAAATTAAATCTGTAACTTTTTGTTTCGGATATTTATCTGCTTGTTTAATTGCTTCTTTAATTTCAGCTTTAGCTGTTTCAATGACTTCATTTTCTGTTTCTTCATCCCAAAGTTTTTTACTTTCAAGGAATTTGCGTAATCGAACAATTGGATCTTTTTTCTCCCATTCAGAATCTAAATCTTCTGTACGGTATCTTGTAGGATCATCACCAGCCATTGTATGTGGTCCATAACGATAGGTTAGTGTTTCAATCAGTGTAGGACCTTCCCCATTAATAGCACGTTCTCGCGCATGTTTTGTAACTGCATAAACTGCTAATGGATCCATTCCATCTACCTGATAGCCTTCGATTCCAGCAGCTACCGCTTTTTGTGCTAACGTTTTTGCATTTGTTTGTAATTCGACTGGTACCGAAATAGCGAAATGGTTGTTTTGAATAAAGAAAATTGCTGGTGCTTTATATGAGCCTGCTGTATTAATCCCTTCATAAAAGTCACCTTGCGAAGTCCCGCCATCACCTGTATATGTTACTGCAACCGTTTTCTTACCACGTAGCTTCATACCTAAAGCAACGCCAGCTGTTTGAACATATTGTGCACCAATAATAATTTGTGGACTAAAAGCAGGAACACCTTTTGGCATTTGATTACCATGAAAATGGCCTTTAGAGAACAAGAATGCTTGATACAATGGCAAACCATGCCAAATCAACTGAGGCACATCACGATAGCCCGGTAAAATAAAATCATCTTGTTCAAGTGCAAAATGACTTGCAATTTGTGAAGCTTCTTGCCCAGCCGTCGGTGCATAGAATCCAAGACGCCCTTGTCTATTTAAAGCAATTGAACGTTGGTCCAATACCCTTGTATAAACCATTCGACGCATCAGTTCTTTTAAATCCTCATCCGAGATATCAGGCATATCATCTTTATTTACGATTTTTCCATTTTCATCAAGAATTTGGAACATTTCAAATTGGCTTTCCACATTTTCTAGTACATGTTTCAAAATGGTCACCTCATCCCTTCTAGTTTATCTCAAATAGTATATTGACTATTATCATTTCGCTTTTCATTAGTCGTAGAATATCATCTGAATACATTTTAGTAAATCATGATATTCAAAACTGTTACAATTATTTAGTATAAAGCATTAGTACAATTTTATCTAACTAAAGTTTACTCATAATTCGCAATAAGGTCAATGACTTTGTTTAATATTTTGTGAACACGCCATATTACAAGTGTTTACAAGCCTTTCCATTTTGTTTTAAAACTTATGAACTGTTATACATCTGTAATATAAACTGTATCATTCTGTATCTGTTGTAATTTGTTTTAAAATACGCCCTCACTAATCCTTATTAATGAGAGCGCCTTCTTTATATTGTTAATCCTTATACTTAATTTTCAGATCAGTACCTTCATAAAATTCTTTTTTAAGCTGATTATACTTTTCTGTTTCACTATTAAAAGATTCGTTTTTGGAGATTAATTTTTCGTATGTTTCATTTAGTTTTTCTAAAGTTTTATCTACTTCTTTTTGCTCCACATCTTTTTTCTTTAATAAAGTATATAATGTTTTCTCATCTTTCAATGTGTCAGCATATATTTTATTAAAATCTTCATACGTTTTATAGCGCTTATCCATTTGTTTTTTCATCTCTTGAGCTTTTTTCTTAGTTTTTTCATTTTCTAATTTATCGATTGATTTTTCAATTTTAGCAAATGTTGCTTTAGATTCCTCCATACTATCTTTTTCCTGTTTTAATTTATCTGTTCTTTTTTCAATGTTTTCTAAAGCATTGTTTGAATGTTTTTTGATTTTATCAAAATCATCTAAACTTAAATCGACAACTTGATCAAATATTTCATTTTCTTTTTCTTCTAACTTAGCAATTTCTTTTTGACTGTTTTGAGCTGTCTCTTCTTTATCTACCGACTCTTCCAAGTTTTTATGTATTTTTTCAGCCGGACTATCACCACAAGCACTTAATAATAAACCAATCGCTAGTAGTACTGCTACGTATGTTATTTTTTTCAATCTAATTCCCCCAATTTAATGACAGGTTTATAATTTTTCTCAGTATAACATCTAACTGAGTTGTTATAAAATCATTTATAAGCTTACTGAAGCTGATTTATGTTAAAATCAAAACATACTTAAATGGTTAAAGACTATATTATTCAAATTTGAAATCTTTATCTATATAGATGAAAGGAGTTCCATTCACATGCTAACTATGGACGATATTGTAAGAGAAGGCCATCCGGCACTAAGGGAAAAATCTGTAGAGGTGGATTTACCTCCAACAGATGAAGAACTTGCGATGGCAAAGAAAATGTTAGAATTCCTAAAAAACAGCCAAGATGATGAAACCGCTGAACGTTGCAATTTACGACCCGGTGTTGGCCTTGCAGCTCCACAGCTAGGGATTAATAAACGAATTATGACTGTACATTTCGAAGATGCAAATGAAACATTATATAGCTATGCTATTTTCAATCCAAAAATCATTAGTCATTCAGTTGAAAAAGCTTATTTAGAAGGTGGAGAAGGTTGTCTCTCAGTTGATAGACCTGTAGAAGGCTATGTACCAAGACACGCTCGCATTACAGTAAGAGGTACTGATTTAGAAGGCAATCCTTTAAAATTACGTTTAAGGAATTATGCCGCAATTGTTTTTCAACATGAAATTGATCATTTAGACGGCATTATGTTTTATGACCATATTGATGAAAAGAATCCATTCTTCATTCCCGATAACGCTAAAGCTATTTAAACGTATATAATAAGACAATGAGTTATAAACATAACTCATTGTCTTATGTACTTTTTAAATCAATTCTAGCTTCCTTAACGCATGTAGCACCCCGTCTTCATCTACAGTATTTGTTACATAGTCGGCAACTGCTTTTAATGGCTCTACTCCATTTTCCATTGCAACTCCATAGCCTACAGCTTGCAGCATCTCGATATCATTTAAACCGTCTCCAAACCCGAATGAATTTTCAGGGGCTATGCCACTCGCTTCTAAAAATTTTTTAATGCCAACTGCTTTATGACCATTGCCAGGCAGAACATCACAAGTATATTTATGCCACCGAATGATACGTGATCTCCCTTGTTCACAACGCAGGGTATCCTCTTCATTCTCCTCACAGAATAATAATGCTTGATATATATTACGATTGATAATCTTTTCAAGATTAACTTCAGGATATTCAAATTGTAATTTACTAAGACCTGATTTAATAAAAGGATGGTTCGGAACTGTGGCATTCATCTTCGTTTCATCCATAAAAATCATCGGCACTTCTTTTTTCATCGCGATATTCCAAAGGCGCGATACTTCATCTTCGTCTATTGTATTTTTATAAATCACTTCATCATTCATAACGACATATTGACCACTATAACTAATGTAGTTTTCAATATTTAATTCCTTTCTTAGCTCATTAAACATAAAGGGTGGTCTCCCCGTAGCAAACGCCACTTCTATATCGTTTTTCTTCAATTGTTGAATCGCTTCCCTCGTAGAGCGTGGTAACTCCTTCTTAGAATTTAACAACGTATTATCAATATCAAAAAAGACAATTTGTTTTGACAAACCATATGCCTCCTAGAATGAAATATTGTAAATTGTTTAAAATAATATATATCGGTAAAGGAATGGTGAATCAGCTAAAAAATAAGTTTTTTAAAGAAAAAGCTATATTTTCATTTAATTATTTGTCATAAAGTACTATAATGATAATAAGAGGAATTGGGTCGGTTCATGTTTTGTATGCTTTTCGAATAGGAAAGGGGAGTCTTTCCATGTTAAAACGTTTAAAAGAAAAGCTTAAGAAACGAATAAAAGAATTATTAGGTAAAAAGAAAATGCCAACCACATAAATATAATTCAAAACCTTTGTAGCAACCCTATCATACCATATTCATAGGTGTATTACAGAATATGTCGTATGCTTTTTTAAGAATGTATAATCTTAGTCAACCATCGTTTATGGACAAGGTTAGCCTATGAGTTAACCTTTTTTATCTATAATATGCATAATCAATATGCAAATTCGAATAAACTATTAGGAGAGATGAAATGATATTTAAAGTGTTATATCAAGAGGTACCCGACGAAGTACCTGTTAGAGAAAGAACAAAAAGCCTTTATATAGAGGCTGAATCAGTGCGAGAAGTTAGAAAAAAATTACAAAATCATCAATATAATATAGAATTTATTGAAGCTTTAGATGACAATCATTTAGCATATGAAAAGCAATCTGAAGATTTCAAGTTAGAGCAGGTGTAAAATATGAAATTTGTTAAAAATGATCAAGCTGCTGTTTTCGCACTCGGTGGCCTTTCAGAAATCGGTAAAAACACATATGGTGTTCAGTTTCAAGATGAAATTATTTTAATTGATGCAGGAATTAAGTTTCCTGATGATGAATTGCTCGGTATTGACTATGTTATTCCTGATTATACGTATTTAATTCAAAATCAAGATAAAATCAAAGGTTTATTTATTACCCATGGTCACGAGGACCACATTGGTGGTATTCCATTTCTACTAAAAGAAATCAATATTCCAATCTATGCAGGTCCTCTTGCAATCGGGCTGATTCGTAAAAAGTTAGAAGAACATGGGTTGCTTAGACAAGCACAACTTATTCCTTTTAATGAAGATGATGTTTTTAAATTCAGAAAAACTTCTGTAAGCTTCTTCCAAGTTACGCATAGTATTCCTGATTCATATGGTATTGTTGTCAAAACACCACCAGGAAATATTGTGCATACTGGAGATTTCAAATTTGACTTCACCCCAATTGGGACACCAGCTAACTTAGCGAAAATGGCTCAAATCGGTGAAGAAGGCGTACTTTGCTTACTATCCGATAGTACCAATAGTGAAGTTCCTGGATTTACCATGTCAGAAAGCGTCGTCGGCGAAACAATTAAAGATATTTTTTACCGGGCTGACGGTCGTCTGATTTTTGCTACCTTCGCTTCTAATATTTATCGTTTACAACAAGTTATTGGAGCTGCTGTAGCAAACAATCGTAAAGTTGCCATTTTCGGACGTAGTATGGAGTCTGCGATTACAATTGGTACTGAATTAGGATATATTGATGCACCAAAAGATACTTTCATTGATGCAAACCAAATCAATCGATTACCTGCTGATGAAGTATGTATCCTTTGTACAGGGTCACAAGGAGAACCAATGGCTGCCCTATCACGTATTGCAAACGGTACACACCGACAAATCCAGATTATCCCTGAAGATACTGTTGTATTTTCATCTTCACCGATTCCTGGCAATACAGTAAGCGTTAGTCGTATCATTGATAAATTAGAACGTTCCGGAGCAGAAGTCATCCATGGTAAATTAAACAACATTCATACTTCTGGTCACGGGAGTCAAGAAGAACAAAAATTAATGCTACGTCTCATTCAACCAAAATTCTTCTTACCGATTCATGGTGAGTATCGTATGTTAAAAGAACATACAAAACTTGCAGAATCTTGTGGTGTACCATTAGAAAATTCATTTGTGATGGATAATGGAGATGTTTTGGCCTTAAATAAAGATGAAGCACAAATTGCGGGTAAAATTCCATCTGGCGTTGTGTATGTAGATGGAAACGGTATTGGAGATATTGGGAATATCGTTTTACGAGACCGTCGTATTTTATCAGAAGAAGGCCTTGTAATTGTTGTGGTTAGCATTAACATGAAGGACTTTAAGATTGCTTCAGGCCCAGATATTATCTCACGTGGTTTTGTCTACATGAGAGAATCTGGTGATTTAATTAATGAAGCTCAAAAACTTGTTTCAACACATTTAAATAAAGTGATGGAACGCAGAACTACTCAATGGTCTGAAATTAAAAATGAAATCACAGATACGATTGCACCGTTCTTATATGAAAAAACGAAAAGAAGACCAATGGTATTACCAATTATTATGGAAATATAAAAAAAGAGTAGACTTTAACGAGTCTACTCTTTTTTAATCATCATCTACAACTAAATGTTTTTCAAATCTTGAGATGTCATTATCAGCACCGATGACAATTAAAATATCATCCTCTTTCAATAATTCTTCAGCACTTGGCGATACATTTATGTTATCTTCATTTTTAATTGCAACAATATTACATCCATAATTGGCACGAATATCTAAATCAACGATTGTTTTACCACTCATTTTCTTACCAGCTTTTACCTCAACAATACTATGTTCATCAGATAGCTCTAGGTAATCTAATATATTACTTGAAATAATATTATGAGCAATTCTCTTACCCATATCTCTTTCCGGATGCACAACTTGATTCGCACCGATTTTTTTAAGTATTTTCTCATGATAGTCATTTTGTGCTTTAACCGTAATTTTCTCAATTCCTAAATCCGTTAGTATGACCGTTGTTAAAATACTTGCTTGAATATTATCACCAATCGCGACAATGACATGATCAATATTTTTAATACCTAATTCTTTTAATGCACTTTCATCTGTTGCATCAGCAATCACAGCATACGTTGCAACATTCTTAAACTCATTTACTTTTTCTTCGTCAATATCAATTGCCAGAACATGCATATCTTCCATACTTAACTCTCGACAAATGCTTCCACCAAATCGTCCAAGCCCGATTACGGCAAATTCTCGTTTCATCTTTAACTCCTCCATTGTCTTGATACATATCGTTTATTTTACCATAAGAAAAGAGAAGAAGTATCACTCACTTCTTCCCTTTTACATAATCAGCATCAAATAAAAACATCTTCATGATCAAAATCAAGGATGGAATCAGTAGAAGTAAGCCAGCAATAAATGCTATGACTAATGCAAGTCCCATCGCTTCGTGTGTCGCCCCTTCATGAATTGTAATGTAGGGATCGAGTAAATAGGGTAAATGTGCTTTACCATATCCAAAGAAAGCAAAAAAGAATTGAAGCATGACTGCGATAAATGCCATTCCATAATTTCTTTTGAAATAAATACAGAGTAACGCAATCATGAAACATGCTACAGACAATCCAAACATCCACCACAGATCAATCATATTATTATAATGTCTTGGGTTATGTCTACTCAACGCAATAAATGTTGTTAAGCTTGCAATAATAGTAGGAATACTCCAAAACAAAGCATAGTTTCTCACAATTTTTAAAGCTGATGTGTCTCCAGCCCGATTGGCATAGAAGCTTAAAAAGGTCGCACTTATAAATAGTACGGAAACAATCGCTAAGAATACAACACTCCAAGAATATGGACTGAAAAATAGTTCTTTTACAAGTAATTGAACATTGCCATCAACAACATCAATAAATCCACCTTCAGAAATTGTTAATGCAACAGATAAAGAAGCTGGTATTAATAGACCAGTCGCACCGTATAAGAACATATACACATCACTTTGCTTAGATCCATAATTTTCAAAAGCGTAAAATGATCCACGTATTGCTAATAATATAATAGCGATACTACCTGGAACGAGCAAAGCTGTTCCGTAATAGTATGCTGCATCTGGGAAAAAGCCGACTAATCCAACAAAGAAAAATACGAAGAATACATTCGTAATTTCCCAAACTGGTGATAAATAACGTGAAATTAATTTATTCATAATATGATCTTTTTTTGTCTTTTTAGCATAGTATGCAAAAAATCCAGCACCAAAATCTACAGAGGCCACTATCAAATAACCATAGAGAAATATCCATAATACGGTGATCCCAATTATTTCATAATTCATTCAGTCTCCTCCTCTACAAAGGATGGAAAACGTTCTTTCATTTCTAGATCAACTGGGTTGTTTTTAAACATCTTTCTTAACACAATGACACATAATACGCCTAAAAGGATATACAATGCTAAGAAGAGTAGGAACAT
Source organism: Candidatus Avamphibacillus intestinigallinarum (assembly GCA_018711205.1). Lineage (GTDB taxonomy): Bacteria > Bacillota > Bacilli > Bacillales > Amphibacillaceae > Avamphibacillus > Avamphibacillus intestinigallinarum. The sequence goes on from DVIO01000040.1 coordinate 42,489, forward strand.
TTTCCCGACATGTGGTGAAGTGGTCGCTGCTTCTGAGACCTTCATATACCCTCGTAATATCCAGGGTTGTCTACCTACCTCAGCGTAAATCCAGCCAAATTCAATTCCAAGCATTGCAAGTGGTCCATTTAAGACAAGTAAAGTAAGGAGCCATTTTTTATGTGGGTTCCACTTTCTCTTTAATGTACACAATATATAAATAAAGGTAACGACTAATGAATACATACCAACCATAACCATTAGATCAAACATGTAATGTACCCATAAAGCTGGTAACTCATCATCTGGATATTCTTCCAATCCTTTTACTTCAGCATTGAAATCTGAAAAAGCTAAAAAGCTTAATGCTTTAGGAATTCGTATCGCATTTTTCACAACATTATCATCTGTTAATCGACCAAATAAAATGAGATCCGCAGCTTCTTCTGTTTCAAAATGCCATTCAGCTGCAGCCAGTTTCTCAGGTTGATATTCTGCTAAGAATTTTGCTGATATATCCCCTGCTAATGCCGTCAATATCGTAAATATAAATGTCATAATTACAGTGAATTTTAAGGCTTTTTTATAATATGCTTTAGCTTTATGGCGATTTTTAATAATGATATAAGCTGTTAAGGCGGCTAAAATAGCTGCCGATGTCATATAGGCTGAGGTTAACACATGGAATACTTTAGATGGTGTTGCTGGATTTAACATCGCTTGAATCGGATTAATTGAAATAATCTTTCCATCTTCCATTGTAAAACCTTCAGGTGTATTCATAAATGCGTTCACACTTGTAATAAATACTGCAGAGAAGCCTGCCCCAAGTACGACTGGGATAGATAATAACCAATGATAAATTGGTTTCTTGAAACGATCCCACGTATATAAATATGCCCCTAAGAAGATTGCTTCAAAGAAGAAGGCAAAGGTTTCCATAAATAAAGGTAAACTAATAACATTACCTGCTATTTGCATGAAGCTTGGCCATAACAATGATAATTGTAGCCCAATTGCAGTTCCTGTTACGACTCCAATTGCTACCGTAATCACAAAACCACGCGTCCATCGTCTAGCTAATAAAGTGTAGTGTGGATCCTTTTTTTTAATCCCAATAAATTCTGCAATTGAAATTAATAATGGAATACCGACACCAATGGTTGCAAAGATAATATGAAATCCAAGTGTCATCGCTGTCAACATTCTACTTAATAAAACCGTATCTAATTCCGGCATCTCTTCCTCCTTCTTAATTATGTTCAACATTGAACATAATCAAAAATGTAATGATGGATTATGGCAACTTTGCGGTAGTATTATTAATAAATCTTACCATTTTGCTTCCATTATAAACCTTATGATAACCTTTTATTCTTAAAGTTTTGACATAAGTTTGAAATTTATGATGTGAATATTTATTTAAAAATAAAACATCTTAACAGTTCATCATTCTTTACCATTAAGATGTTTATACTATTATTCCTTTTTTTCTTTCTGTCTATCTTCATAAAAATTACGATTTAGTCTTTTTAAAATAGCCCTTCGCGTTAAGATACCATCAAATATCCCATCTTTATCTGCAACACATACAAATGGATGATCGATAACCATTTTTAAAGCATCCATAAAAGGTAAATCTTCTGTTACTGATGGAATATCCTTTTCCATGATTTCTTGGACTTCAATATTTGGTAGCCTTTCCATTTCAAATCTTTCTAAACCTAATATATGATTTAAAATCAATGTTTTGCTGATTAATCCTGTTAGTTTATAAGAAGTGTCAAGAACCGGAACAGCTGAATAGCCAGATTTAACGAGTACCAACAGTGCATGTTCTAGCGGATTATTCAATTGAACATGAGCTACTTTTTCTCCAGGAATCATCAAATCCCTCACTGTTAAACCTTTAATTTGCTGATCTTGAATCAAACTCATATAAACGCTCCCTTTTATAACCATTCATAATTTATGATACATGAATTTAGAATATCCATATTTTAGTGTAGCATAATCAGTCTCTTTTTAATAATGAATGTTCATGATATTTTTAATTTATCATAGGTTTAGATATGATATAATTTTAAAGATCACAACAAATCTCCAGGGAAGGTTCGACATATGAACAGAAGATCTTTTATCAAATATATTGTGAGTAGTTTTCTAACCGTTATTGGTCTTTCTGGTGGTAGCTATGTCTATGCACGAGAAATCGAACCATCATTAGTTAATACACATCAAGAACAATTTAAATCTAAATATCTTTCAGACGCTTTTCATAACTTTAAAATCGTCCAATTTTCTGATACACATCTTGGATTTCAATACACTTTAAATAAATTACGAAAATTAGCCCATCGAATAAACGTTCTAAAACCTGATATCATTGTGTTTACTGGCGATTTAGTAGACAAGCCGGATACCTACGAATGGTCTCAGGAATTGATTGATATTTTAAAAACGCTTCAAGCACCCTACGGTAAATTTTGGAACTTTGGAAATCATGATCACGGGGGAAATGGAACTGAAGTCCTTAAAAAAGTGATGGAAAAAGCAGATTTTCAATTATTACAAAATGAACATGTTCGTATTAAAAAGAATAGCGAATATTTTATATTAGCCGGTGTTGACGACATGAGTTTAGGGAAGCCAAATATTGAAAAAGCGCTAGACCAAACAAAAGAAGATGAATTTAAAATCTTATTATCGCATGCTCCAGACTTTGCAGATATCGCTCGAAAATATCCAGTAGACATCCAATTATCTGGTCACAGTCATGGTGGACAAGTTCGACTTCCATTTGTTGGTCATTTATATACACCATCTTATGCAACGAAATACATTAAAGGTACGTATCAATTTGAACATGACCGTCTACAACTATATGTAAATTGTGGCATCGGTACGACAAGGCTTCCCCTTCGCTTCCTTTGTGTTCCAGAAATCTATGAATTAACTTTAAAAAAATATAGCAATTAAAAAGCAGGTATGAGCGCCCTGCTTTTTAATTGCAACTTTGACAAATGTAAGATATGCTAAATTTAATGAATGAGAAAGGAGTTTCACCTTTGCAACAGACTAAAGAGATTGCAAAAGCAATCTATACCGTGAATCGTCACGCCAAAACCGCTCCAGAACCACAACATTTATATTTCCTCAAAAAGTCAGCTATCGAACGCTTACTTAATGAAAAACGCGCTAAAAAAATTGGTCTTCATTTTTCAGACCATCCAAAATTCAGTAATCAACATTCCACTTTACTCATACAAGTCGATGAATTTTATTTTCATGTACCACCGACAAAGGATGATTTTAAACATCTTAAACATTTAGGCGGTCTAAATCATAATTATCGTAACCCGCAAGTAAAGATGTCTCTTTCGCAAGCTAAAAAAATAATTTATCAATACATTGAGTGGAAGCCAACTGAGAAAAAGAAACAAAAGCCTTTTACGTCAACTTATTATACACCATCTTCACTAGGACAATTAAATTGGAAACCTAGAAAACAACAGGCTAAGACAAGACGTTATAAATAAATCTGTGCTAGATTTATTCGTGAATAAAATGAAGCTAAACCATATTTGAACGCTGACTTACAATCGCGTGATTACACGTTTTTGTTTTCTAATTTGAGACATTAACGTCCAAAGGCCATACATTGACAATAATTTTAGCAGCAATGAAAGTTCTATACTTGTAGCATATGTAGGCAAGTAGGTTGAAATGACAAAGTATAAACATATTACAATAAAACTATTTAGCATGTAACGAAATAAATCGATTGCTTGATGGTTTATGATGAATTGCACGAGTATAGACCCTACACATACACAACTAATAAACATTAAAATATTCATATAGTACGTAATTGGAATGGACCCTACACTATCCATGATGATATCCCATATATATGTGACGTTTCCCATTTCATGCCCACCTCATATCGTATAAATGACTATGTTTAATCATACTTTCCAGCTGCATGGACATTTATACGTAATTACATATATTGGAAGGGCCATTCATATTAACGTTTAAACTCTTTTTCAAAAACTTCCTTAATACGTATCAGTAAAATACGTTCAAGCTTCTTTTTGATATCAATATTTAATAAATCGTCCAACTTCTTAGCACTTTTTAGCGTATCTGGATGAGTTAGACCTTTTTCCTTTGCTTCTTGCTCTAGCCTTTTTCTAAATGTTTCAATTTTATGTTGTAAATATTCTTCTGACTGCATGAACTTCACTCTCCCATGCAATGGTAAATGTTTACATTAAATCTTAAAAAGCTCAGACAGCATGTCTCTGTCTGAGCTTTTTATTACGCTTCATTATCAAATAAGCAATATCCAATATTTAATAGTAAAATGGCAAAACAAATGATTCCGAACGCAATATCCCAATTCATGAAATCGCCTCCCCTTTTGTAATATACCCATCATGAATCTAAAAGAATCAATCATATCTAGTTTATATCATATCAATTTATACAACTGAAATAAAGTAAAACTTACAAATAGCTACATAAAATCTAGACATTAGTCTATACAGAATATCTCTGCCTACGTATTGTATCAATGTAATCACTAAGGAGGTATCAGTCATGAGTATGTTTGAACACGATCATAATGGCATGAATAACGAAAAAGGTATGAACAACTCAAACCGAAGATATGGGAAACATTTTTCTTTAATTGTTGTCTTGTTTATTTTACTCATCATTGTAGGAGCTTCTTATTATTGCTAAAGATACAAAATACCCTACCTCGATTAAACAGGTAGGGTATTTACATTTAACCAATAATGATTTTTTCCTTTGGATAATGGAAGTTGGCTTCACTACGTTCTTTTCTGAAGATAAAGAGAAAAGTAATGACCCCGACTCGTCCAACAAACATGAGGAACATTAAAATAATCTTACTCGTCATCGTTAATTCACTCGTTATGCCAAGGGACAAGCCTACAGTCCCGAATGCCGATGTCACATCAAATAAAATATCCATCATAGAAAATGGCTCAAGCACCATCATGACGAGTGTGGAAATAAATACAAAAGCTAATGCTAAAAACATAACAGTTACAGCTTTTAATAAATCACTTTCATAAATTTCTCGGTTGAATAATCTCATACTTCTTCCACCTCGTGCGTACGTGATGATAAAAATAATAACAAGCGCAAATGTTGTTGTTCTTATCCCACCACCAGCACTACTTGGAGAGGCACCTATAAACATGAGAAAACTCATAAATAAATGATTCGGTTCCGTTAATTGACTAACATCCATCGTCGATAATCCAGCACTTCTAGTCGTTGTCGATTGGAATAACGCATAAAATATAGACTCATGCCAGTTTTTATCAGCGAAGAAACTCATGGAATCCAATATATAAATCATAATGGCACCGATCAAAATTAACGCAAAAAAAGTGATAGAGGTTAACTTTGTAAATAAGCTAAAGCGAAATAATTTACGTTCTGATTTTTTAGTAAAAATAAAGTTTTTCAATTCAATTAAAACTGGAAAACCAATTGCTCCAAAAATAATTAATAGCATAATCACAAATTGCACAAAGTAATCATCTTTAAAGGGCGCCAAGGAAGATCCAGTTAAATCAAAGCCACCATTTGAAATCGCACTTACTGTACTAAATAAGCCATTAAAATATGCCTCTTTTGCTGTAGGGAAATATTGTAAGTAATATGTCCCTAATACTAAAAAGCCAATGAATTCAATCGTTAAAAGCAACAAAATGATTTGTTCAATCAAGCGAACCATGCCTTCAAAGCTTGATTGATTTTGATCAGTCATAATCAGACGGCGTTCTTTAAGACCGATTTTTTTTCCTAAAATTAAATAAACAAATGTACTAATCGCCATAATTCCTACAGCGCCTAATTGTAAAATAATCATCAATATGACGATACCTGTTGTACTTAACGTGTCAGCAATTGAAATGGTTGACAGACCAGTTACACTTAATGCACTCACTGCAGTAAAAGCACTGTCAATAAAAGGAACCTCAACCCCGTCTTTGTATGCTACCGGTAACGAAAGAAATAGTGTTGATATGATAACTGTTACAAAATAATACATTAATAAAATTTGTACAGGTGATAATTTTTTCAAGAAATGTACAATTGAACGTCTAACTTGCATAAATGGCCCCCCTTATGACAGTGCTCGAATTTGATAAAATAAAAATCAACCTATCCCTAAAAAAGAAAGGCTGATTTGATGATTTGGCTTTTTTGATTTTACACCATTGTTTTAAATTTTTCTAGTAATTGTTCCCCTGAATACCCATCATGAATCAATTCTGTTAATACTTTTTCAATTTTTGTCTTTTGCTCATCAATGATTGTCCCCATCAAAATCACATTCATCTCTTCTTCTAGAGCATTAACAGCAATGACGTCCGTAATTAAGGTAGCAGGTTCATTCGTTTCTTTAGTAATTTTAACTTGAACGATGATTTCTTCATTTGTTTCTTTTAGTTCGTTAAAAAAATCCATATATTTCTTATCAATATATGCTTCAATAACCCAACGATTATCTTCATCTTCCCGATTAATAATTAATCCATCAATTAACGGGATGACATAATCGACAATCTCTTCTGATTGATTCAACATAATGTTAAAGAATTTTAATTTAAATGTTTTCATTTCATCGCCCTCTTATTTTACCCACCAATATATGACATTTCAATTTTCTTACGTTTATTCGGTTTTAACTCGCTACGTTCGTCTGAATAACGATCAGTTCTTTTGGACCAAAGATTTGTTAATGTGTCTTCTAATTGTTCAGTTGTTAAACCTGATCGCATTCTATCGCGAATATTAAATCCACTTGAAGCAAATAGACATGTATATAATTTGCCATCAGCCGACAGACGAATACGAGTACATGTACTACAAAATGAATCCGTTACAGAAGATATGACACCTACTTCTCCGACACCATCTTTATATCGGAAGCGTGACGCAACTTCTCCGTAGTAATTGGCTTCTGCTGGCTCAATTGGCATTTCTTCATGAATCATGTCGGCAATTTCTTTTTTAGAGACGACATTACTCATATCCCATCCATTATGATTACCAACATCCATAAATTCAATAAATCTTAAGATGACATCTTTATCTTTAAAATATTTTGCCATTGGGATAATTTGACTCTCATTCATCCCTTTTTTAACAACCATATTTACCTTAACTTTAAGACCTGCTTCAAGTGCAGCATTGATTCCATTTAAAACTGGTTTTACAACGACACCTCTACCATTGATTTCTTTAAATACATCATCAGAAATCGCATCTAAACTAATGTTCACACGTTGTAAACCCGCTTCTTTTAATTCCTTAGCGCGTTTTACTAATAGTATACCATTTGTCGTTAAAGCAATATCTTCAATACCTTTAATATTGGTTAACGATTCAATAAGTTGACCCAAATCTTTTCGTAATAATGGTTCTCCACCTGTAATTCTTAATTTAGTAACGCCTAAATTAGCAAATGCAGTTGAGATATTTACAATTTCATCAAAAGACATTAATTCACTTTCAGGTAAAAATGGATAATCCTTCCCAAAAATTTCTTTAGGCATGCAATACGTACAACGTAAGTTACAGCGGTCAATGACTGAAATTCGTAAATCTTGTAATGCTCTGCCAAATTTATCCTTAACTACAGAACGATTTGCATCCATATTTATCATCCTTTGCCATATTAAAACTCTGTTGCACCTTGAATGTGATCAGTCAATATAATATTGACAAAATCGCCTTTTTGATATCCTTCAGAACCTCCAGGTAATTCAATAAAACAAGTGGAATGTGCGAGTGATGTTACCACGTTTGATTTATCCTGACCTGCTAAATAAACTTCTAAGCCATTTGAACCAAACCGATAATAGCCTCGTACAAAACGTGTGAATGAACTAGGCTTTGGAAAGTCATCCATAAGTTGAGCTTTTGTTCTTTGTAAAAATGGCGTTTTGTTATGCAAAGCCGTTTGGATGACAGGACGTACATATAGTTCAAAGCCAACATAACACGCCGAAGGATTCCCAGACAATCCAAAGAGTAAAGTCTCATCTTTTACCGCAACACTTGTAACACTACCTGGTCGCTGAGCAATTTTATTAAAAAGCAGTTTTGCATTTAATTTTTTATAAATATCTGGAATCAAATCAAAGTCTCCGACCGAGACACCACCAGTGGTAATTAAGATATCAACCTCATCTAAGATGTTTTTTACTTTTTGATAACTTTCTTCTAAAACATCAGGAAGCTTGCCGTAATATTTATATTCAGCACCTGCTCGTTCAATTTGAGAACAAACCATATAACCATTTGAATTACGAATTTTTCCCTTTTCAAGCGGTTCATCTATTTCTAATAATTCTGTCCCTGTTGCAAGTACACCGACGATCGGCTGCTTACTCACCATCACTTTACGATATCCAAACGTTGCCAGTACAGCTTTTACCCCTGGCGTAATGAGTGAGCCTTCAGAAACAACTTCCTCACCTTCTTGTACTTCAGAGCCCTTTTTCATCACATTGTGATCTTTTGGTATTGGTGCATAAATCTCCATAAAAGCCTGACCTTGTGATTCAAACATTCCAGTTTGTTCGAACATGATGATACAGTCAGCTCCCTCAGGTAGCTCTGCTCCAGTCATAATTCGTATCGCTTCAAATGGAGCCAACTGTTTTTTCGATAATTCCCCTGCTCCAATCGTTTCCAATACTTTGAATTTTATTGGATTTTCGCTTGAAGCTTCAACTGTATCGACTGATCTTAATGCGAACCCATCGTAGGGTGATTTATGAAACGAAGGCACATCATTAGTAGCCATAATAGGTGCTGCAAGTCTTCTACCATCACATACATGGAAGTCAATTTCTTCACGTTTTCCTAAAGAGGCAAATTGCATTACACGACTTACAGCTTCCTTTACTTCAATTGGTTTACGAATGTCCAAATGTACCTCAACCCTTCCCTTTTTTATTTCTATTGAAACAAAAAGTGTCTCATGATTATTCCTTATAGTGTATCAAATATATACGTTTTAAGATATGAAAGCCTCTTCATTTCATAGAAATATAACGTATATTTTAAAACATTTGATCCAAGCTAAGAAAAGATAAATCATCATTAAAAGATAAGAGTGTGCGAATCTCTACAATTGAAAATATGACAAAGAAGGTGTATATCTTTGAAGGTTTTAAAATATCCGTTTCTACTTACAGGATTACTTATTATGCTGATTGCTTGTAATGATTCCAATGATGAGGCATCAGTACGAGACAATCACTCAATCGATCAATATCCCGCAAAAAATACTGAACAACTACTCAAAGACCATAAGGAAGTTACGAAGGCTCACGCGGTAAATTCAAATGATTATCTTGTTGCTGCTTTTGATGTGAAGCAAAGACATAAATGGAATTTAGAAAAAAGAAAGAAACAGTACAAAAAACAATTAAAAAAGGAATTTCCTAATCACACGATTCTCTTATCGACAGACCAAAAGCTAATCCACGAATTAAATAAATTAAACAATCAACTCAATAAAGGAGAACTTTCCAAAAATGAAATCAAACATCATATTAAAAGATTAAAGACATTACATGATAAAAAAACATAAAGCGAGGAATGATAAACATGGTACAACATGTCCAAACAAAAGATGCTTATCAAGATGTCCAACAAAAACATGAAATCAAACGACCTGTTGTTAAAAACTGTATAAAGGCATTTTTAATTGGTGGACTGATTTGTCTCATCGGACAAATCATTACGACATTTTATATTTATTTCTTTGATTTCACTGAATATACTGCCGGGAATCCAACCGTAGCAACACTCATATTTATCACAATGCTGTTAACCGGTTTTGGCTTATATGAAAAGATCGCTCAATTTTCAGGAGCCGGCACCGCTGTTCCAGTAACTGGTTTTGGAAATGCGGTAATCTCTTCAGCCATCGAACATCGTTCTGAAGGCTTTGTTCTGGGAGTTGGAAGCAACATGCTGAAACTGGCTGGTCCTGTCATTGTTTACGGTGTATTTGCAGCTTTTGTCATTGCCATTATAAAAACCATTATTTTAACCATAGGAGGTATATAAATGAATCCAAAACAAAGTACTTGGATATTTGAACATAAACCATATATTGTCGCTGCAAGTACAGTTGGCGGTCCCTTGGAAGCAGCCGGGCATATAAAAGATGATTTTGATCTGTTATATGATGACATGCGTTTAAATGAAGATTCTTTCGAAAAAGCGCAACAACGTATGTTAGAGGAAACTGCTACTCATGCAATTGTTAAAGCAAATTTAACAAACCAGGATATTGATTGTTTTATTGCCGGTGATCTCATTAACCAACTGACTCCAACGAATCAAGCTGCT
>DVIO01000041.1 GCA_018711205.1 Candidatus Avamphibacillus intestinigallinarum
TTAGGTTCATCTTTTTTCTGCTCATCTTCTGTCGCGTTCTTCTTCTGTTCTGTCTTCGGCTCGTCTGCTGATTTATCTTTTTCTTGATCTGCGCTTTGCCCACACGCCGCAAGCAACAGAAGTGCGAATAACATCACGACCAAAATCTGTAAAGACTTCTTCATCTCATCAACCTCCTTAATATACATATCGGTTCTTTTATTATGAATGATTCGTCCCGAAAAAGGTAGTACAATTTTCATAAAAAGTCATATAAAAAACCGTATGATTGTCTAGCCTCTCATACGGTTTACCCAAAACGATATTATTTTATTTTTCGTGGACAATTTCTACTTCAAATGTAGATAATTTCGCCCCTAAAATCGGGCTATCAGGTGAACGGTTTTCGTGACGTTTTTTATGTTTTGCTTTAAAAGCATCACTTTCCGTCCACGCTGTAAAATCGGCTGCACTCTCCCACGTGGTACAAACTTGAATTTCGTCATTATCTGTATCACCTGTATTTTTCCAAACCTCTAAACGAACGAAACCAGGTGCATCTTGTACGCCTTGTAAAGTTTGAAAACGGGGAATGATTTCATCTACCTTACCTTTTTGAATTTGAATCGTATTCACTGCTTTCATCATAACTGAACAGCCTCCTCTTGTATTCGCTCTTCTAGATAATTATACACCTTCTTCGCTTCCTCTCCACCCATACGCGCATGATGAATTAATGGGATACCATGTGGCCCCTCAGAGTGAAGCGCTTCCGGCTGCCGGCTAAGGATACCTTCCACAATCGATAACTCACCTAACATCGCCGCTGCAAAAATATCCATTCGTGCCCCTTTTTGTAATAACCATTCGGCAATCTCGCGTTTTCCTAAATGATCTGCCGCACCAAGTGCACTCTCCCAGTCGCCTCCACCCCAGTTAACTGTGGCATGTAATAGCTTAGGTTCTTGCTCATAAAGCGCTTGAACTTTAGCAAAATCACTATGAGCTGCTCTCACAAAGGCTTCTACCAATTCCGGATCTAATGCCGCCTCTCGTACAGATTCTTTTTCTTTCATATGATATATTCCTCCTTCAGACGCATTGGCGTAAAATATAATTGTCCATTATGTTGTTCAATCTGTGCATCGATTTCAAAAATAGATTGAAACATTTCCCGGCAAAGTACACATTGCGGAATGCCAGAATATTTAACTTCGCCATTTTTCAAAGCAATTAATCGATCACTATAACGTGCCGCTTGATTGATATCATGTAACACCATGACAATCGTCATATTAAATGTTTGATTCAGCTCTTGGACGAGTTCCATCACTTCAAGCTGATGACAAATGTCTAAATACGTTGTTGGTTCGTCTAATAACAAGACTTCAGGACGCTGAGCAACAGCCATCGCAATCCAAGCCCGCTGCCTCTCACCACCAGATAATGATGGCAATAAACGATTCCGATAGGCATGTAAATTCGTGACTTCAAGTGCCCAGTCAATGATTTCTAGATCTTCACCATTCAATGCTTGAAATGCACCCTTATGCGGATATCTACCATACTCAATCAATTCACCAACGGTTAAATCTAAATCACTCTCATTCATCTGTGGAAGCATGGCAAGACGTTTGGCAACTTGTGAAGCTTTTAATGAGTGCACATCTTTACCCTCTAATAAAACAGCTCCTGTATCAGGTTTAATTAATTTAGATACGAGCCTAAGCCACGTGGATTTCCCAGAACCATTCGGCCCGATTAAACTGACAATCTCACCTTGGTTAATCTGCAAATCACTCACATTTAATGAAAAGCGTTCGGATTGTTTATACGATACATCATGAACCTTTAGCAATAGAACCCCTCCCACGTTGAATCATATAAAGGAAAAATGGTCCACCTAAAAATGATAATAAGATTCCGACCGGTAACTCAATCGGCTCAAATACCGTTCGAGCAATTGTATCGGCTACCACGACGAGTAGACCGCCACCAAGTGCTGAAGCTGGAATCAAAAAACGTGCATCACCGCCAATGGTAAGTCGTAGCATATGCGGGACAACGAGTCCAACAAAGCCAATTAGACCGGAAACACTCACCGCTATGCCCGCTAATAAGGTGCTGACGACAATTAATAGAAATCTACTACGCTCTACATGATGCCCAAGCAGTTTTGCGACTTCATCTCCTAATTTTAAAATTCTAAGATGCCGAATCATAAGGAAACTTAGTGCCAGCGCAATGATTGCATAGTAGACAATCATGCGAAACTCTACCCAGCCTGTTCCAGCAATTCCACCGGAAAGCCAAGGGAGCGCAGCTTGTACTCTATCACTATAGAGCAGCATAAGCGCGCTCATGACTGCACCAATAATTGCATTGATCGCAACTCCGACTAAAATCATACGAATCGGTGATGCGCCGCCCTTCCACGATAAAGCATAAATGATAAAGGCTGTCACACAGGCGCCACTAAATGCTGCTAATGGCAAGAATAAATTATACTCAGGGAATACAATTAAGATAAGGACAGCCATTAATCCTGCACCAGAAGAGACCCCAATAATCCCTGGGTCTGCTAAAGGATTACGTAAAACTCCTTGCAAAATCGTACCTGCTACAGCTAAACACATACCGACAATAATGCCAATGAGCACTCGCGGAATCCGCAAATCCCAAACGATTCGACGTTCCAAACTATCTGTCTTTGACACAATGCCATTCCAAATCTCTTCAAGACTAAACGACACCTGCCCCACCATTAACGAAATCACACTAGCTACAACGAGCAGAATACCCATGCCCACTAACCAAGCCATACGCTTTTTAGAAAGTGGATGTGGTTCAAAAGCTGAGATTTGTACAGCTGTTACATCTTTTTCTGCCTTTGCCATATTATTTAACCTTCGCTAACTCTTTTTGCATCGTATCAAGTGCATCTGTCACTTTTGTTCCTGGGTTAGCTCCGAACAAATCAGCTGGTAGTACAGTGACCTGATCGTTTTTCACTGCATCTAGATTCTTCCATGCAGCATTTTGCTTCATTTCCTTTTCAAATGAATCCTTCACTGCTTTTGGATCACCATGTGTAATCAACATAACGGCTTCAGGGTTTTGCGCAATGATTTTTTCAGGGCTTAAGTTCGCGTATTGCGGAAATTTATCAGCTTTCTCAAAGTCCTTCGCAATATTCTCGCCACCAGCTTTTTCTAAAATGTCTCCAGACAATGAATTAGGTAAAGCCGCTAGGAATGTGCCTGGTGCCCCGTATACGAGCAACGTTTTAACAGAATCAGCTTGTTTGTGACTCTCGATATCTTTTACTTTCTTGTCAATCGTTTGGTTGATCTCTTTCGCTTTATCTGTTTTATCTAAAACAGCACCAAGATTGGTAATCGTTGTTTGTATATCTTCTACTGAATCAGATTTTGTATATAAAATATCAGTTCCTTGATTTTCAACATTTTTAGCGTGTTGTTTAAAGGATGTGGTTGTGACGAGTACATCTGGATTGACCTTCGCTAATTTTTCAAAATTCGGTTGGTGCGGATTACCAATTTCCTCTGCATCTTTTGCCGCTTTAGGCGCATGCTCAGAGGTTGGTCTTCCTGTCACATTTGCTCCTAGTTCTAAAAGAATATCCATCTCCCCTGAACTTAACGTCGCAAACGATTTAGGATTGCTATCGAGATTAATTTTCTCACCCGAGGCATCAACGAGTTCTTTTTCCTTTGTTTCTTTTGTCGCTTCTGCTTTATCTGCTTTATCTGAACCATTGCTTGCTGTAGAAGAATTGCTACAAGCAGCTAATAGCAAAACAACAAGCGTCATCACGATAAAAATGGTCTTTTTCATATGTATATCCCTCCAATTAATATTGAGAATCATTTCCACTTATGTATATATGAGTATATTGATAATGATTCTCAATGTCAACACTCTTTTAAAAGTAAACCGAAAAGACATTCATCCCGGCATCACCGTATAAATGTCTTTTACATAAATATATTCAAATGAGAGGTTTTATTTTTTCGCATTCGGGTATATATACAAATAATGAACTGTTCAAAAAAAAGAGACCTTCTTAACTAAGAAGGCCTCCTTTTATACTTATTACATAAATAAAGCGAGAATATAATAAATCATACCTGATAATAATGCTGAAATCGGTAACGTAATCACCCAAGTGACAACCATTCGTTTGGCGACACCCCAGTTAACACCTTTTACACGATGGGCTGAACCAACTCCTAAAATAGAACTTGAAATGACATGTGTCGTACTAACTGGTAAATGAATTAATGTCGCACCAAAGATAACGGCGGCGCCTGTAAAGTCTGCTGCAACCCCGTTTACTGGGCGAATTTTCATAATTTTACCGCCGACTGTTTTAATAATACGCCAACCACCGATAGATGTTCCTAATGCCATCGCAGTCGCACAAGCAAACTGAACCCAAAACGGTACATCAGTTGATGTATGCATGCCACCGACAATCAATGCCATCGTAATAATACCCATTGATTTTTGGGCATCGTTCGTACCATGTGCATACGATTGTATAGACGCTGTTAACACCTGCATCATACGGAAACGGCGATTTGTTTTAGCTAGGTTACTATTTTTAAACAAGACGCGAATGATTAAATAAATCACATACCCGACCGCAAAAGCAAGAATCGGTGATAGGATTAGTGCTTCAAGGATTTTGATGAATCCGCTGAATTTGACCGCACCAAAACCAGCAGATACAATGACTGCCCCTGTAATCGCGCCAATGATGGCATGTGATGAACTACTCGGAATCCCAAAATACCAGGTGAGTAAATTCCAAATGATCGCTGCCAACAATGCTGCGAGAATGACGGTCGTCCCATCATCTAATACAAACGGGTCAGCAATTCCACTTGTAATCGTTTGTGCTACACCTGTAAATGTAAGAGCCCCAATGAAGTTCATCGTCGCTGCTAGTAAAATGGCTCTTCTTGGTGTTAATGCTTTTGTTGAGACGGACGTCGCAATAGCATTTGCAGTATCATGGAATCCGTTGATAAAGTCAAATACGAGTGCGAACACTACAATTAAAATAACAATAAAGAATAAACTGTCCATGATTAACCCCTCTACCTATTTAAGCGTTCTTCATGATAATACTTTGTAATATGCTAGCGACATCTTGACAATAATCAGCAATTTCTTCTAATGTCTCATAAATTTCCTTATATTTGATGACATGAATCGGATCCTTTTCTTCCTGGAAAAGATAACGTAACGAATCCCGATACAATTCATCACATTGACTCTCATAATCTTTAATTTGAATCGCATGTGGTTCAATATCCGGTAGCTTACTTTGACTGATAAGCTCCATACTTACTAAAATCTCACTTGCGCATTTTTTAATATAATCCGCGAAACGATCAATATATGTATTCGAGGAAAGAATTTGGTACACATCCATCAATGCTGTGAACTCTTCTAACCCATCTACAATATCATCTAACGTCATCGTCAATTGTAAGATATCTTCACGTTCAATAGGCGTAATAAAGGCTTGATTCAAATCCTTGATAATCGTATGTACTTTATTATCCGCTTCACTTTCATACTGTTTAATCGTATCAGCAAATTCATGAAGAGATTCGACATCTTCCACCTTAAAATTCACAAAATAATCAGCCGTTTTATCTAAATGTGTTGCAAAATCTACCAAATACAGGGCAAATTTATCTGGCTTTTTCTTAAACATTCTATACCCCTCCAAGTTTACCTCGAGTTCTAATAATAAGCATACGATAAAAGTATAAACCTTCCGACGCTGAAATGCATTAAATTCAAACAGAATTTATCAAAAATCGAGATATTTCTTCATTATTCTACCCTAACATACAAAAGAATTGCATTTTACATAAGAAAAAAGAGATAACGACAAGCGTCGTCTATCCCTTTTACAATCGAATCATAGAACGTCAGAATTTAAAAAATTATGCTCGCTATTTTAACGTTTCGTAATCTTTTCTCACTCTATATTTCACGAATCATTTTTGTCATGATGACGTTTATAAGGTCTCTATCTCTACAGCTCATTAATGACTTTGAATATCTCGCCTGCGATAGGTGACAAACCCAATGATAAGCAATACTACCGCAATGATGGTTACCACAAGGAGTGTGAGCATCTTTACATCTTCTACAGGTAGCTCAGGAATATATTCAAATATGGATAACTTTTGCAGCGCTTTTGGCAGTTGTAAAAGCTCTCCCATATACGTGACCAAATATGAAAAGGCTAAATACACCCAGCTTATTCCCGTTAGTCGTGGTACTAAGCCCATACATGCACTGACTAAACCGAGAAACAGGATAAGGGCTGGGATATAAACCGCAGCGGCACCAGCGTAAACCTTTATCGAAAGGGTCTCATCCAGCATGATATTACCTGACAGTAACAGTCCCGCTACACTTACAGCAAGCATCCACACACCGACAAGCATTCCGAATCCGAGTCCATTGGACATAAAACGCAAACGCGAAATCGGCAAGCTATATAACAGTTCCAGTCGGCCTTTCGTCTCTTCATTTTTAACTCTTAGTAAAGCGAGTATGGCTGGGATGATTGCGACAATCGCCAAGATGAGAATGAGCATCCCGATAAATTGTTCCACAAGTGTATAATCAGAATGGGCCATTATCATTTGTTCGAGCATTTCATTATCTTTCACGTACGTATCTAAGTCATCTAGTACCGCACCGTACATCGCTCCGAATAAGAATAAACCAATGGTCCAAGCAATCAGACTCGTACGTTGGGTTTTTACAAATAATGCAAAAATACTCCCGAATAACGGACTGGCCTCTCTTTTTCCAGAACGTTCCTTTAACAAACCAGCTCCGTAATCACGCCGGACATGTAAATAAAAGGATAAGCCGATAAGTAGTAGGCCTGTAACAATTAATAAAATAATCGGCCACCAATCATTGTGCACAAAAGGCTGACTGTTTTCGATCCAGCCAAATGGTGACACCCACGTCCACTTCTCTTCTGTTACAACAGCTAATGCACGTAAAATATAAAATGATAACAACACAGCAAACGCAAGTCCTGTTGCCCCTCGTTTACTACTGGAAAGCTGTGCACAGCAACTGGCGACACCGACAAAGAATAATCCTATCCCACCGAGTGAGACAGCGAATAAAAAGGCTCCTTGCCAATCAATTCCACTCGCCTGAAAGAAGCCAATCCCAAAACCGAATGCCAACACAAGGATAAGGAGCATCATACCCTCAGCAATGAGCGTTGCGGTTAAATGACTCAGCCTTCCGACAGGTAAGGACCGTACAAGTTCTAGAATGCCAGATTCCTCATCACCACGGGCGTGCTTTGCTACGAATAAGTTTGCCATGACACCAATGGCTAAAGCCGTAAACAGTAACATTTGCTGACTAAACATGGCACCAATTGTATAATCTGTAAGCCCTTCACTTTTTCCCATAATGGCAATCAGCGCAGGATTATCCATCGTTTCGGCTACCATGTCACGTTCAGTTTGTTTACTATATAAATCCTGATAACTGACTAATGTCATAATCGTTATACCGACTAAGCCAATCAGCCATAATAGCATACGGAAGCGTTCCTGTCTGAAGATGACACCTAGTAAACGATCTGTTTGCTTCCACATTACGCATCGCCTCCAGCCACTTCGTAATGACGCATAAACAAGTCTTCAAGTGTCGGTGGTGTACTTTCTAAACGGGTGATTTCAAATGGGGCTAAAAACGCCATCACTTCTGATAAGTATTCTGTATCGACCTGGAAGTGAATCGTCCCAGCTTTTTGTTCGATGTCATGGATACCCGGCTGCTCTACTAAGTTCGGGATTGTCTGTTTCGTTTCTAATACAAATTGTGTCCGTGTTAAATGACGCATCTCTGCAAGCGTGCCAGATTCGATGACTTGCCCGTCGCGAATAATCCCAACTTGATCACATAGACGCTCTACCTCTGACAAAATATGACTCGATAAGAGTACCGTCTTGCCTGCTTCTTTTAACGCCAACACTTCTTCCTGGAAAATTCGCTCCATAAGCGGATCAAGGCCAGAGGTCGGTTCATCTAAAATAAATAGCTCAGCGCCAGAAGCAAACGCGGCAACGAGTGCCACCTTCTGTCTATTACCTTTTGAATACGTCCGGCACTTTTTACGCGGATCAAGTTGAAAACGTTCAATCATGTGATCACGTTTTTGCTTATCAAAATCGCCTCTTAATTTAAGCAATAGATCAATCGCTTCTCCACCCGTGACATTCGGCCATAGATTTACATCACCAGGTACATATGCAAGTCGTTTATGAATCTCTACAGGCTGCTGCCATGCGTCGAGTCCGAATATTTTAGCTGTACCTTTAGTCGCTTTCAGCATACCTAATAAGACGCGAATGGTCGTAGACTTCCCTGCCCCGTTAGGACCGATAAAGCCATAAATTTCTCCCGCGCGAACGGTTAGATTCACATCCTCTAACGCTGTAAACGCACCAAATTTTTTCGTTAAGCCTTTCGTTTCGATAACATTCACAAATCATCACCCTTTCTTGTAAAAACTTGTTTTCAATACATCCATATAGTCATAAAATTCATCAAACAACATATCAAAATCGATTCGCTGAAGATCTTGGTGCTTTAATTGCTCCGTCAGGCTCTTCTCATAGCCTGCTAACACCCATTGAATGAGTTGAATCGCCTTTTTGGGATCAATGTCATCTCGGAATAAGGATTCATCAATGTTTTCGTATACGGCCTTCTGAGTCGACTCTGTTAAATCAGCAATTTGTCTCTGCTGATCTGCACTCATTCTGTCAGGCGTATCCAATATCACTTTATTGAGAAACGTTGATAAATCAGGATACGCTTTGAAAAATCTAGACTTCTCCACGGTTAAATCGATTGCCCGCTTGAAAAAGTCACGTTCGCTTACATCAATTTCATCTAAATAGCCTGTTTTGATCTTCTCAATTGCAAAGTCAATTAAATACGTAAACAATGCCGCTTTATTTTTAAAATAATAAAACAGCATCCCTTTTCCAATGCCAGCTTCTGCGACAATTTTATTTGTAGACGCTTTGTCATAGCCATATTCCGCAAATACTTTTAAAGCAGCGTTGACAATACGTTGCTGTTTTTCATCAGGTAAATGATGAAAGGATTCCATAAATGGTTCACCTCAATATATGTTTTAGACCAATTCGGTCTATTTCAATATATCATTAGTAGACCAAAGTGGTCAATAAACGTTTTCACATAAAAAAAGACCGCCTATACAAGGATAGACAGTCTTTTTCATGCCTGTTGTGCCCCGTTCAACAGCTGGCGAATGGTCGAGAAATCTTTAACGACATTCCCTTGATTAGCGGATAATTCCTCATACCAGCCTTTCCATTTGGCGAGTTCTTCATAGTCGATACGCTCTTTGTTGCGACGCTTTTCTTGAATATGATCAATCCATTTCACACGCCCGGCAAAAAAAGGACGCTTACTTTCAAAGTCCTGTACCAATTCTTCATCGAAGCGCACTCCCATCTCAGTGATCCGCTCATGAATCAGATATTCTGCATGGATTGCGCCGCGGGTCATCGCAAGCTGTTGATTTTCGGTAGCCTCTCCTAGTCTATGTAATTGCTGATTCATCACTTGTTCAATTTGCTCAACAAGTGAAAGCACCTCTTCTATCTCCTGTTGCCGCAATGCACGCTTTGTTAAAATCATATGTCTCCACTTGTCTAGAGCTTCCTGTAGCCGTTTTTGTTCATGAGCTTGTAAGAGATTTCCGCTTATACATATCCGTCTAAAATAACCTTCTAACAAAATCAGCCCATTACATTGCAACATGCGCATCTCTTCAAGCACCGCTAAATCCTTTTGGACATGTTGATTGATTTCTTTAGACATCTCACTTTCGCTCCTTGTCCTTTTACATCAATATATGCCCTAAAGAAATCCAATATACTCAAAAATATTGCGAAAGATGCGCTATACTTCTAAAGCCTCTTTATCTTATATTTGACTTTTGGTATGTTAATAGTCATATTTTCAAATGTTAGCACTTATTATTAAAGGAAAGAAGGGACTAGACCAACATGACAAAACGTTCAATTACCATCATTTTATGTAGTCTGCTGTTACTAAGCTTCCTCCCCTCTTCTGTACGCGCAGAAAGTGACGATAGTGAAGTGAACGAAAACAGTGAATGGAATCAACTCGTCCTTGCTAAAGGAGAAGATTCGACCGGCGATAAGGAAGATAAACTGTTTGAGATTTTTGGCGTTGAAAAAGACGATGTCGAAATCATCGAAGTCGCAAGCACTGATATATCGAAATACACAGATCGTTCACCTGGCATCTTTTCTTACTCCTCGACCCTCATCGAAAAGAAGAACAAAGGATACGGTGTAAAGGTTTCTGTTTTAACCCCAGATGACATTACTTCAGTGACAAAAGAACAATACAAAAATGCGCTCGTCACCGCAGGCGCAAAAGATGTTCATGCCTACATTGCCACACCAACAAGCGTCACAGGAACTGCAGCCTTAACCGGAATTTATAAAGTCTTCGATGAAAAAGGAGAGGCCTTCAATCAAGACAGAGTTGATTTAGCCGAAACCGAAATTGATACACTCGTCGACATCAACGAAGCCCATGAAGACGATGCTGATTATAAAGCAGCCACCCTTGATAAAGTATTGCTGCAGATCAAAACCGACATTGCCGAAGCTGATAAAGACTTGGACAAAAAGGCACTCGAAACAATTGTCAAAGAGGCCCTCTCAGCTGAGAAGCTCGACAATATTTTAGATGATGATGAGGTTACTTCGCTCGTAGATCTGGCCATCCTTTATGAAGATTCGGACATGTTTGAAGATGATACATGGAAGGAACAACTAAAAGGAGACGGTGACCAAGAGGATGAAACTGCCAAGAAACCTGCACCAAAGACCGATACATCCGATGCAGACTTACCGATTGATATCGATGCTTTTTTAAGCACATTAGCTACTATGCTTAAATACATCTTACCGGTTGCACATGAATAACCGTCATCGGATGAGATTTGAAATGGTCTTTTCTAAAAAGGCCCTTGTATTTCAAACCGTTCTTTGTTATATTGAGTCTAATTAGAAAAATTCCTATTTCAAATTTATTTTGAAGCAAGGATAGAGGCGCAATGACCATCAGTACACAATTCTAGGTTCATGAGAGCCGTTGTAAGATTGTCGAAAGGGGAAATTGCCGAAGCTTTCTGTAACTCATGTAGCAGAAAAGCTGGGTCTGTATTGAATAAATGCAGGACTGTCATGTAGGAGACTATATGGGGGGCTACCTTACGCGCTAGAAACGCTTTTTTGGTGAAGTTTCTAAAGCAGTAATGATGCCGTCATTACTGCTTTTTTTGCGTCAAACGTAATAGTCCTGATCACCTTCTAAAATATGCAAAAAGGGTGTGAAGTGATGAATTTTGGTAAAGTTTTAACAGCTATGGTGACGCCTTTTGACCAATTTGGCGAAATCGATTATCCAGCAACAACAAATTTAATTAATCACTTGATCGCGAATGGATCTGACGGCTTAGTGGTCGCAGGTACTACCGGAGAAAGTGCAACGTTAACAGTTGAAGAAAAGCGTGATTTGTTCCACTTTGTTGTTGAACAAGTCGCAGGTCGAGCAACGGTTATTGCAGGTACAGGAACAAACGGCACGAAAGCATCTATTGAGCTTACGCAAATTGCCGAATATGCTGGCGTAGATGGCATTATGCTTGTAAACCCGTACTATAACAAACCGTCTCAAGAAGGCTTATATCAACATTTCAAAGCAGTAGCAGCAGCAACGACATTACCCGTCATGCTTTATAATATTCCGGGACGCAGTGCAGTGAATATGCTCCCAGAGACAATCATTCGACTATCAGAAGTTGATAATATCGTATCCGTCAAAGAAGCGAGTGGTGATTTAGATGCGATGACACAAATCATCCACGAAACACCAGAAGACTTCTCTTTATATAGTGGCGATGACGGCTTATTACTTCCAGTATTAGCGATTGGTGGAGTTGGTGTCGTATCGGTATCGGCTCATATTCTTGGGCATGATATGCAAGAGATCATTTCTCTATTTGAAAATGGTCACTATCAAGAAGCAGCTCGGTTAAATGGACATATTCGTCCAATCATTCGCGCCATGTTCGCGCAACCAAGCCCTTCTCCAGTGAAAGCAGCACTAAACATGCAAGGCGTTTCAGTTGGCGATGTACGTCTACCAATGTTGCCATTAACTGAAGAAGAAAAACAAACCTTAAAACAAATCTTAAAAATTGATATTGATCAAGCATCATAATCGATATATGACGTTCTACAGCTTTTCCTAAGCTGTAGAATTTTTTTATGATCTTTCTAAATTCCCCAACCTCCCCCACTTTATCTTGTTCTTTCATATTCAGTAGAAATTATGGACAACCTGCTTTAAAATAATATATATAGTTTCTACTTTAAGAAAAGAGGCATCCATATGTTCACCATTTTTCTAGTTGAACAAGAGAAAAATTTTGAAAATCTCATTCAAAAATCAACGCAATTACGGAAATTTAATATCATTGGACATACAGATTCCCTATTAAGTGCCTTCTGGCAAATTAGTAAAACACAGCCTGAGGTTGTACTAATTGATTTAGATGGAATCGGTGAAGAAGGTTTTGAGCTCGCTGAACAAATCAATGGTTTTAAACATATACCTTTACTCATATTTGCTTCTTCTGATGAACAAATTATTTCAAAAACGTTTCATATGGGCGCGTTTGAATTTATTTTAAAACCCGTCACCACCCACAACATTAAACGGGTGATGGATAACTTACATGATTATTATAAAGACTATATGAAAAGGGTTTATTTCCCTCAAGATAATTCCTATGAGTATGATGGGCAAACGGTTCGTAATAAGTACACAGACAAATTCCTCATTAAATTAGAAGATCGAATCAAAGTAATTAATACGGACGAGATCGTTTATATCGGTACAGAAAATCGACAGGTTTATGTGAAAACGATTCATGATCATTATAATGTGGATACGCCTATGTATATCATTGAACAGAAGTTAGGCCCTTCCTTTGTGCGCGTTCATAAAAGTTTTATTATTAACATTTATTATCTCACTGAGATTCAACCATGGTTTAACGGGACGTACTCTCTCGTTTTTGCAGATGGCTCTAAAACACCTGTCAGTCGTTCACATATTAGAAATTTTAGAAGAACTTTAGGGTTTTAATTGTCCTTTGTCTTAAAAAACAAGCATTTGGTTCTTAATAACCGACTGCTTGTTTTTATTTTTATTTTGTAAGCGTTTTCTTGCTTAAAATATATACAAGAAAGCAAATGTTTCTAGATACATATTCCCTGTCTAAAATGGGACGATAAGGGGGATGTATCATACAGAAACCTAATGATTTACGCTCTACATTATATATAAAGGGGATAGGACAATGACTACAAATGTAGACCATAATGCTACAGTAGAATCTGTCAATGAAAATCAGTTAACAGAAGATGCTTCTCTACGTCCACTCGATACAAAGGATCGTACGATGGGGCCCATTCCATATATGTTTATGTGGATTGGTGACGGCGTTAACATGGGGAACATGACACTTGGGGCGAGTATCGTTGTAGCTGGTGTCGCTACACTTAATCTGATTCAAACGATTGCCGCAGCGATTGCTGCTATTTTAATCATTTCTACCGTTTTTATTTTAAATGATCGTATTGGATACGAAAAAGGCATTCCGTATGTTGTGCAACTGCGTATGTCGTTTGGTTTTAAAGGAACGATTATTTCTTCCTTAATGCGAGCGGTTCCAGCAATTATCTGGTATGGGGTTCAAAGCTGGATTGGTGGTTCGGCACTAAACGAAGTCTTAAAAATCTTAACCAATGGATCATTTGACCATATGGTATTTTGTTTTATCGTACTTCAAGTCGTTCAAATCATTCTTTCGCTATTTGGCTTCCATGCCATTAAATGGGTAGAATCATTAGCATCTATTGTGATTATGTCTGCGCTTGTATACGTATTCATTATTTTAATGATGAATTATCGCACAGAATTAGCTGATGGTTTGCTTAATATTGAAGGATCATGGGGTCTGCCATTCTTTGGATTTATTATGATCTTCCTTGGAAATTATGCAGCCATTTTCCTAAATGCTTCTGACTTTTCTCGAGAATTAAAAACTGGATTCAGTCATAAACAACGTGGACTATTATATTTCTCACCAATTATGTTAGCATACGGATTTGTTTTAATTATAGGTGCCATGGTTGCAACAGTTACAGGGATTAATAACCCACCAAGTGCACTAGCTGCAGTCATTGACAACTCTTATGTCACATTAGGTGTATCCGCATTCATTGTACTTGCAACAATTGCAACAAATATGGTAGCCAATATCGTCGCACCTACTTATGTCATTACAATGCTTACTAAAGTAGATTACAAAGTGGCTGCAATCATTACAGGATTACTTGCTATGGGTGCATTCCCTTGGGTGCTTGTTCAAGAAGAAAGCTCAGCAGGTTTAGACTTATTCATCTTGATCTACTCTGCATTCTTAGGGCCAATGGTATCGATACTCATTGTCGAGTTCTTCATTCTTAGAAAACAAAAAGTAAACGTTAAAGCTTTATATGACAATAAGGGACAATTCGCAAATTATAACCGTGCCGGTATGCTCTCATTGTTCATCGGTGCAGCGTTTGCATTCATCAACGTAGACCTTGCTTGGATCATCGGTTTTGTTGTTGGAGGCTTGTCTTATTATCTACTAAGTAAATATGCGTTTATCGGTTCTAGCTTTAAAAAAGGTACGATTTTCGAAAATAAATCAGTCGAATAAAGATCGTCTCAGAAAGTTATTCAAAAACATGATATGATCGAGTAAAAAGAGCTTGGGACAGCATGCATTTGTTTTATAAAGGGTCACAAGGGATATAAGAATTAAAAATCCATTTGAACCTATATTGACGATCGCTAAAGGCTAAGTTCAGTCTCGTCCTGTTAGGAGATGCGAGTCACCTGCAACAGTGCGCTTCCGGATTTAGCTGACTAAGAATCACGTATATGCTCTCCACTCTTTAATGCTTTGTT
>DVIO01000042.1 GCA_018711205.1 Candidatus Avamphibacillus intestinigallinarum
AAAGGTAAAGCGTCTATTGCAATCAAGAGCACAGGTTACTGTCATAGCTCCAGACATTGATCCAGAGCTGTATCGTTTATATAAAGAGAATGAAATTCGTTGGAAAAAGAAGACGTTTGAGCCAACTGACCTCGTGGGAGCTTTTCTTATTTTTGCGGCAACAAATAGTCGTGAGATCAACGAAGCTGTTGAATATGCGGCAGGGCCAGATCAACTTGTGAATGTTATTGACAATAAGCATGGAGGGAATTTCCATGTGCCGGCTTCGATGACGCGTGGCCAATTAACGATTTCAGTTGCGACAAATGGTGCAAGTCCAAGCTTAGCTCGGCATATCAAAAATGAATTAGCAGAACGATATAACGAGGAGCATGTGAGGTATTTACAATTTCTTGATGACATTCGTCATTACGTTACTAAAAAACTAGAACTTAATTCGAACGAAAAAAATGCTATTTTAAGCGAAGTTACGAAAGCTAAATATATTGATTTGCAAGAACAACAAATATTTTATAATGAACTGTCACAAATTTCGTGAAGTAGTAGATTTTAAAAGGGTTCTCTCCCCCTATAATTTGAATGACGACTTAAAAGAATAGTTAAATAATTGAAAAGATTCTAAATAGGTGTTGCCAAATGTATTTTAATAAGCTATCATGTATCTACAATCAAATTAATAGTAATAAACGTTAGATTTTTTCTTATCCAGAGAGGTGGAGGGAATGGCCCTACGATACCTCGGCAACCGCTTATTCATAAGCAAGGTGCCAATTCCAACAAGTTTTATGACTTGGACAGATGAGAAGAATCCTTGATTAGATACATTAAGGGTCTTCTTCTTATCGAGGGAGACTCTTTTTTTTAAACAGTTTCCCAAGTAAGATTATCAACAAAGGGGGAGATAACGGATGGCATATAAAGACGATACAAAATTTGTCCAAATTGGTAACCGTAAAGAAGAACCACAGCGTTCTGTTAACACGCCAATCTATTTCACGACGGCGTACAGACATGAAGATATTGGTATGCCTGATGGTTATGATTATATTCGTACTGGCAACC
Organism: Candidatus Avamphibacillus intestinigallinarum; assembly: GCA_018711205.1. GTDB lineage: Bacteria > Bacillota > Bacilli > Bacillales > Amphibacillaceae > Avamphibacillus > Avamphibacillus intestinigallinarum. The sequence continues at coordinate 1,063 of DVIO01000042.1, forward strand.
CAACTAGAGACGTTTTAGAAGATGGAATTGCCCTTTTGGAAAATGGCACAAGAGGATTTGCATGTAGCTCTGGTATGAGTGCGATGCAGTTAATTTTTGCCTTATTTAAAAAAGGTGATCACTTCATTAGTTCACGTGACGTATATGGAGGGTCATTCCGTTTATTTGAAATGTATGAAGAGAATTATGGCTTCTCATTTAGTTATTGGGATAAAGATGACTACGAAGAATTAGAAAAACTTATCCAACCCAATACAAAAGCACTCTTTATCGAAACACCAACAAACCCATTAATGAGGTCAGTTGATATTGGTAAAATCGCTAACATTGCTAAAAAGCATGACATTTTAACAATTGTTGATAATACGCTTTATACACCATTCATCCAAAAACCTTTAGATGAGGGAGCCGACATTGTTGTTCATAGTGCAACCAAGTATTTAGCGGGGCACAATGATGTATTAGCTGGGTTAGTCGTTTCGAAGGATGAAGCGCTTGGTGAAACGTTATTTAATTTGCATAACGCAATTGGTGCAGTACTATCTCCTTTTGATTGTTGGAGCGTTATTCGCGGAATGAAAACATTAGGGCTTCGTATGAGACAGCACGAAAAAAATGCAAAAGCGATTATACCATTTTTGGAGAAACATCCACTTGTGACGGAGGTGCTTTATCCGGGACGTGGAGGTATGTTAAGCTTCTCGATTAAAGAAGAAGAAATGGTCGTTCCGTTTTTACAATCTATTAAGCTATTCACATTTGCTGAAAGTCTTGGAGGGGTTGAAAGTTTAATTACATACCCTATTACACAGACCCATGCAGATATTCCAGAAGAAATTAGGGTCGGATATGGTCTAACAAATACATTATTACGTGTATCGGTTGGAATTGAGGACGCTGATGATTTGATCGAAGACCTGGATCAAGCGCTTCTATCGGTACAAAAAGGAAGTGTCAAGAATTGAATTTGCGTGAAGCGTTAAATGAGCGGATTTTAATAGGCGACGGTGCAATGGGAACATTATTGTATTCATATGGAATAGATCGTTGCTTTGAGGAATTGAATTTAACACATCCGGAACAAATTGAGCACGTACATGAAAGTTATATTGAAGCGGGAGCAGATGTGATTCAAACCAACACATATGGAGCAAATTATATTAAACTTGCGAGATATGGTTTGGAGGATCAGGTAAAAAACATCAACGCTGAAGCAGTACGTATAGCAAAGCGAGCAGCGAAAGATAAAGCATTCGTTCTAGGTACGATTGGTGGTATTCATGGGACCCAATCGCTCCTAGGTTCGGATGAAGAAATTAAACGCAGCTTTAGAGAACAGTTGTATTGTCTGTTATTAGAGAAGGTCGACGGACTTATCTTAGAAACCTACTATGATTTAGATGAGTTGAAAACCGTGCTTGAAATCGCACGCGAAGTAACAGATATTCCAATCGTTGCCAACGTATCTATGCATGAAGTAGGTACGTTAGAAAATGGTAAGAATCTGGCAGCAGCTTTAGAGGAACTGGAAGCTTATGGAGCGGATGTAGTAGGGATTAACTGCCGGTTAGGCCCTTACCATATGGTTCGTTCGTTAGAATCTGTTCCATTACTGAACAAAGCATTTCTAGCTGCATATCCGAATGCTAGTTTGCCAGAATATAAAGATGGGAAGCTCGTGTACGTGAATGAGCCAGATTATTTCACAAAATGTGCACGTGATTTCCGAGACGAAGGTGTACGCCTCATTGGCGGATGTTGTGGGACGACACCTGAGCATATCCGGGCACTAGCAGCAGGGGTAAAAGATTTAGAACCTATTAAAGAAAAAGCAGTTATTGTGCCACCTGAGCCAGTAGCTGTTAAAGAAAAAGAAGATTTAAACGAGCCACCACTTTTAGATATTGTAAAAGAACGTCATTCGGTTATCGTTGAACTAGATGCGCCAAAACATTTAGAGATAGACGAATACATGAAAGGCGTGCGTGCGCTCCATAAGGCAGGTATTGATGCGATTACACTCGCTGATAACTCACTTGCCACACCACGAATTTGCAACTCTGCCATTGCGACATTAATTCAACAAGAAATTGGTTTACGACCACTCGTCCACATCACTTGTCGCGATCGTAATTTAATCGGTTTACAATCTCATTTAATGGGACTTCATACGTTAGGGCTGCATGATATTCTTGCTATTACTGGTGACCCGACGAAAATTGGTGATTTCCCTGGGGCAACTTCAGTATTTGATGTGACTTCATTTGATTTAATTAAATTAATTAAACAATGTAACCAGGGGCATTCATTCTCTGGGAAGTCATTGAAAACTCCAACGAATTTCACCGTAGCAGGGGCATTTAATCCGAATGTTGCCAATATGAAAAAAGCTGTACAACGTATGGAGAGAAAGATTGATTTCGGTGCCGATTATTTCTTAACGCAACCCATTTATAGTAAAGAACGTATTCTTGAATTAAGTGAAGCTACTAAACATATTGATGCGCCAATATACATTGGCATCATGCCACTCACATCTACACGAAATGCAGAGTTTTTACACAACGAAGTACCAGGTATTAAGCTAACAGATGATGTAAGAAATAGAATGAGTGCAGTCGCACATGATCGTAGTGAATCGATTGAAGTAGGGATTAATATTTCCAAAGAATTAATCGATGTCGCGCTTGAGCATTTCCATGGTGTTTATTTAATCACACCATTCATGCGCTACGATGTAAGTGTTCGCCTAGTTGAATATATTCATGAACAATTAAAAGCAACAAAAGGGCAAGACTTACAAGCGAAAATGCAAGCTGTACAAATTAAATAAAAATAAATTGAATTGGAGAGATGAACAATGTCGAAAGTATTAAGTTCTAACCTAGGATACCCAAGAATTGGTGAGAAAAGAGAATGGAAACGTGCATTAGAAAGCTATTGGAATGGTGAATCTACTCAAGAAGAATTACTACAAAAAACCGAAGAGATTCGTTTAAACAACTTAAAGAAGCAAAAAGACTTAGGAATTGATTTAATTCCAGTAGGTGATTTCTCATTATATGATCATGTGCTAGATACGTCAGCAATGTTTGGTGTTGTTCCTGAACGCTACAATTATTCAGGTGGTAAAGTTGATATCGATACATACTTCGCAATGGCTCGAGGTGTAAAAGATGCGGTAGCACAAGAAATGACAAAATGGTTTAATACAAACTATCACTATATGGTTCCGGAATTAGATGCAAGAGAGCCTGAGCTTGTTGAAAACCGACCACTTGAGTTTTATAAAGAAGCAAAAGAAAAATTAGGTATTGATGGGAAGCCGGTTATTTTAGGCCCAATCACATATGTTAAATTATCTAAAGGTTACGAAAATAAAGATTTTAAAGCTGTTTTAGATAAATTTGTTCCACTTTATACACAAGTATTAAAAGAACTTGCTGATGCTGGCGCGGAATGGGTACAAATTGACGAACCTATTTTCTCAACAAATGATTCTGATGATGTTGTGAAATATGCAAAAGAAGTATATGAAACATTCAATAAGGAAGTACCTGGTCTAAAAGTGTTGCTACAAACATACTTCGAACGTATT
>DVIO01000043.1 GCA_018711205.1 Candidatus Avamphibacillus intestinigallinarum
AATTTAAAAAAGCACTCAGTGATTTAGAAAATCTAGAGGTTGTTGAAACTGTTAAAAGTCACTATCGTGTTGAAGGAGATGGCGAACAATGAATTGGCCCGGCCTAATTAAACATTATAAAGATTTATTACCTGTCACAGATAAAACACCTGAGCTTACATTACATGAGGGACATACTCCGTTAATTTACTTCCCACACTTATCTGAAGAACTAGGAATTGAATTATACGGAAAATTCGAAGGTGCAAATCCAACAGGTTCTTTTAAAGACCGAGGAATGGTCATGGCGGTTGCTAAAGCTAAAGAAGAAGGCAGTACAACTGTCATCTGTGCGTCAACCGGTAACACTTCCGCTGCCGCTGCTGCTTATGCAGCTAAAGCTGGAATGAAAGCCATCATCGTCATCCCTAAAGGTAAAGTTGCTTTAGGTAAGCTTGCCCAAGCGATTATGTTAGGAGCAGAAATCGTTGAGATTGATGGGAACTTTGATGATGCGCTTAATATCGTTAAAAAAGTAAGCGAAAATTCTCCAATCACTTTAGTTAATTCAGTAAACCCGTATCGTCTGGAAGGACAAAAAACAGCTGCTTTTGAAATCATTGAGCAACTTGGTGAAAAAGCACCTGATTACTTATGTATTCCAGTTGGAAACGCAGGAAATATTAGCGCATACTGGAAAGGCTTTAAAGAATACAAAGGAAAACATGGTACAAACTTACCTAAAATGTACGGCTTTGAAGCTGAAGGTTCAGCTGCAATTGCTAAGGACAAGGTGATTCAAGACCCTGATACTATAGCTACGGCAATCCGTATCGGAAATCCTGCAAGCTGGCATTTAGCTACTGCTGCTAGAGATGAGTCAGGTGGTCTCATTGAATCGGTAACGGATGATGAAATCATCGCAGCACATAAACATTTGCCACGTACTGAGGGCATATTCGCAGAACCTGGTTCATGTGCGTCTATTGCAGGTGTATTTCAACAAGTCAAAGCTGGTAAAATCGAAAAAGGTAGTACAGTTGTTGCCGTGTTAACTGGTAATGGCCTAAAAGATCCACAAACTGCAATCGATAATCTAGAGACAGAATTTGCTTCACTACCGAATGATGAAAAAGTCATTACAGAATTTATCGAGAAAATGGTCAAATCATGAAAGCATCAATCATAACAGTACCGGCAAGTTCAGCAAACATAGGTCCCGGCTTTGATTCAGCTGGGATTGCTGTTCAACGGTTCTTGACATTACATGTATTGCCAAGTGAAGAATGGGCGTTCATTCATGAATCTGAATGTCTCCCAGCTGTGACAGATTATCAAGATCATTTCATTTATCAAATTGCTAAGAAAACTGCAGCAAGTTATCAAAAAACTTTACCAAGCGCAAGCATTCATGTAACAAGTGATATTCCGCTTGCACGTGGCTTAGGAAGCAGTGCTAGTGCAATTATTGCAGGAATAGAGCTCGCTAATATGCTCTGTGAATTGCACTTAACAAATGAAGAAAAATTAAAGCTTGCTTGTGACATTGAAGGACATCCTGATAATGTCGCTGCCGCTTTATTTGGAGGCTGTATTTTAGCTGTACAATCTGAGGATGGACAGATTAATTTCACAAAATTACCTCGTTTAAACCTAGAACTTGTCATGCATATTCCAAATTTCGAATTAAAAACAGAGGATGCACGTAAAGTGCTCCCTGACACATACGAAAGAGATTATGCGACAACAGCTAGTGCCATTAGTAATTTGATGATTGCTTCTCTTATGTCTGGAGATTATGCATTAGCTGGTCAAATGATGGAACAAGATATGTTTCACGAGGCATTTAGGGCAAAACTGATTCCGGACTTCGCCGACATTAAAGAAAAAGCCAAAGCACTTGGCGCATATGGAACCGTCATAAGTGGTGCAGGTCCTACGACAATTTCTTTTGTACCAAAAGGTGAGTCAGAAAAGATTGCAGCTGCTATGCAAAGCTTCTTACCAGACTATGAAGTCGTCGCACTTCAAATAGATGAAACAGGTTTACAAACGACATCATAAAACGAGATTGGGATATATATAAAGTAACCGTTGCTGGCCTTTCGCCAAGCAAGTTAAAGTTACTTTTATCCCAATCTCGTTATTTTTTAAATATCAGTTTCTTAATAAGATACCCAATCGCAACGATACATGTATACACAAAGAAAAAGATGAAAAATCCGTACATACCTACAACGGCATCTTGAAAGTCCATCGTCCCCCTACTCGTTAATGCTTGTTGGATCTCAATCGCAAACACCAACACGAGCATAACGGTAAACGTATAAATAAATGATAATATCCCCGTACTAAAACGAAATGTCGAAATGATTCGAAATGCGATATATACCATAATGAATATGACCATACCGATGAACCCCATCACCCAAAAATGTAACTGTTTGTCTGTTACACCTGGACCAACAATTTGAATGATTACGTCGTGAATATTATTGACGATATTGGCTAACATGAGGATAAATTCTTTCATGATGTGCGCCTCGTTTCTTCTTTAAAATATAAGCTACTTATGAAACACTTCTATTACTACTACTTTCAAATAATTACTTCCCTTATATTCTTTACAATACACAAAGTCTCTTGGCAATGACAGGACTTCATGCATTTTAAAGGAACACTGTGTCTTGTTGAAAGCTTCTGTGATAAAAGCTTTAAATTTTTTCATAGAAATGCTTGCATTGTTTGTCGATGCTACAATGATTCCCCGATCTTTCGTAATCTCAATCGCTTGCTGTAATAATGCTGGATAATCCTTCGCCGAACGAAAAACATGTTTTTTTGAACGGGCAAAGCTAGGTGGATCTAAAATAACCATATCGTAATAAATCGCTTTACGTTTGGCATATTTAAAATAATCGAACACATCCATCACTCGAATTTCATGCTCTTCAGGGTTTAGTCCATTAACGAGAAATTGCTCCTTCGTTTTTTCATCACTCCGTTTGGCTAAATCAACACTTACTGTTCTTGCCCCACCTAAAGCAGCAGCAACAGAAAATGCTCCTGTATATGAGAACGTATTTAATACATGCTTGCCATTCGCATACTGATCACGCACCAAACGACGAACCTCTCTTTGGTCTAAAAATATGCCGACCATTGCACCATCATTTAAATACACTGCATATTGCATACCATTTTCTTTGATTTGTAATGGTTCCGGTGCTGGCGTTCCCTTAATGAAATCATTATCTTCTATATATGTTCCTTTTTGATCAAAACGTTTCTTTTCATATATGCCTTTAAATGCCATAGTCGATTCCAACGCATCTAGAACATATGGTTTAAATGAATAAATCCCTTCACTATACCAATTGATGACAAGATACCCGGCAAAGTAATCCATACTTAAACCACCAATGCCGTCTCCTTCACCATTAAACAATCTAAAAGCAGTTGTTTCTTGATCTTCAATATAATCTTTTCTTTTGGCAAAAGCTGTTTGAAAACGTTTTTTAAAAAATGAGTCATCAGCCATTATTTCATTTGGATTGGTGGAAACAATCCAACCAATCCCTTTATTTTGTATGCCATAATAACCTGTTCCGATATAACGCTTATCCTCATCATACAACTTCAATATACTGCCTTCTCTGGCGCTGAATGCTTGCGCCAATAGTGCTTCTTTCTCAATTAACGGATAACCTTTTCGAATATTTGCAGCATGTTTCCTTTTGATAATGACATCTGTTTGTGCCCTCATGTGATCATCTCCTTTTATAGCAATTCATTTCTTGATCTTAAGTCTTCTATTTATGTCTAAAAAGATAACTTGTTTATTTCAAGTCATAGAAGTCCAAACTAAATTCATGTAAACTAGATAACATACAACCATTGAATGACGAACGTAGAGGAGTATGTTTATGAACAAAAGAACTTTTTTATTAGCCTTTAGCACAATTATTGTATGGGCTTCAGGCTTTGCAGGTATTCGTGCCAGTTTATTAGGAGGGTTCTCTTCTGGACATCTTGTATTATACCGTTTTTTAGTTGCTTCTGCTGTATTTATTCTTTATGCGCTTTTTAAAGGTAAACGTTTTTCATTACCCCAAAAAGGGGATATATGGAGAATTTTAATATTAGGTTGGATTGGTATCACCATTTACCATGTCGGGGTAACCTTTGGACAACAAACCGTTTCCGCAGGTACAGCTAGTATGATCATCGGTTCCGCCCCAATATTCACAACATTGATTGCTGTATTTATTATGAAGGAAAAAATGGAATGGTTCGGTTGGCTCGGGTTAGCTATTGGATTTTTAGGTATGTTTTTAATTACGCTTGGTACAGCTGGATCTGGCTTTTCAATCGGACCCGGTGCATTGCTCCTACTCATATCAGCAATGGCAACATCGGTCTTTTTCGTTTTCCAAAAACCATTATTCACAAAATATAAACCGATTGAATTGACAGCTTATTTCACCTGGGCAGGCACGTTGCCAATGCTTGTCTTTTTACCAGGACTATTCGATAACATGGCTCAAGCTACCATAACAGCGAATGTATCAGCGATTTATGTCGGTGTATTCCCAGCAGCAATTGCTTATGTTACGTGGGCAATGGCGTTATCACAAGGGAATGCCAGCACCGTTACGAGTATGATGTATTTAGAACCTGTAGTCGCCATTATCATTGCTTGGGTATGGTTAAGTGAATGGCCAAGCCTCTTATCTATTATTGGTGGTTTCGTCGCCATCTCAAGTGTTGCCATCGTGAATATCATCGGGAAACGCAAGCGTGGATATGTTGATTAAAGCGAAAGAGCTTGAGATATCATAATGTTTGATAATCTCAAGCTCTTTTCATTTACTTGAAAAAGATTAAACTAAGTGGAATCAAAATAATGAGCCCTAATAAAACCCATGATAAAGGTCTTGCAAAGTTATTCGTCCAACCGACACCAAAACGTTTTTCAACAAATAATGCCGGATCTTGTGGGTTAAAATAAAAGATACCAAGCTTCCAATGCTCATCATCATCTCGTTCTATGACATCACCATCCATGTCTTCCTGAACCTTGACGCGACTTCCACCTTGACCAACTTTAATGCTTAGCACAATAACAGCGATTAAAACAAATGCGACAAAAATCATAAAGGCAGGAAACATAAATGATTGAAACATATCAAACATCAGCATCATTTGCATCCCACTAAATAAGATAATCAGCACTGTACCCATTATATAATTAAACCAAGACCAAGTTTTTCGGAATACGATATTTTGTTTTAAAGAGGCTTCTGGGTTTTTCGTACTCACTTGTTGCTTTGATTTATGAATGACAAAATGAATAAATACAAAAATAAATAAGATCATCATTTGCGTCATAGGGGCGACTAATACAGATTTTCCTGATTTATGAGTGAAATTGGTTACATTTCCTTGTAAATCATAATTCATTGGAATTCGATTTGGAATTTGGTCATAATTGAAGAATGTTATGAATGTCGTAAGCAGAATAAACCCTAATGGAATCAAATACCATAACACTGAAAAGCTGTATGCTTGATTACGGAAGGTCGTATCGACTAAAACTTTATTCTCGACATCTTCATGCCAACCTTTTTCAACCTTGAGTACTTTCATTTGACGATGATATTTTAAATAAACGACAAAGCCTACTATAATATAAACAAATGTCATGATTGTAAATATCATGCCAAATGTATCTTCGTTTGTTTCAAACAGATACATACCAACCAGATACAATAATGCGAAAAGCGCGGACCATACTATCATTTCAACCGCATAGGTTTTACGCATTTTCTGCAATTGTTTAGATTCATATGCTTTTTCGGGAATCGTATGGCCAAAACTTTCCGTCTTCCGTGTCCAATATGGAATAAATATAAAAATAGCAAAGAGTGGAAGCATCATAACAAATGGTATATAACTCATTTTTTGTCATCTCCTTTATATTCATATATTTGATATAACTTTGCGATGATTGCTTGAAAATCCTCTTTCGTGACCTGTCTGCAAATCGCATCAGCAATCATCGGATGTAACGATTCTTCTAAAGCGTGATAATAAGCTACATCCGCTTTATCCACCCCTTCTGGATGAATGACAACGCCTTTTTGGCGATGAATTTGAATATAGCCTTCTTGCTTCAACATTTGATATGTTTTATTGACGGTATGTTGATTAATACCAATATCTTTAGCCATCGTCCGAACCGAAGGCAAAGGTTCCTTTGGCTGTAATACACCTTTTGCGATGCCCGCTATAATTTGATGTTTTAATTGCAAGTAAATTGGTATTTCCGAATCAAAATCTAACAGTATCTGCACGGAAATCCTCCCTCTCGTTTGTCTGCTCTATATTGAGTATAACAGATGGTACAAAAATAGCAAAATTTATTCGCGATTAAGGTCTATTTTTAAGGATTTAGGGAATAACTCAAATAAGTTTCTAACATTTTTCTAAAAATAAGGTGATACATATGAATAAACAACAAGATTCTCGATTCAT
>DVIO01000044.1 GCA_018711205.1 Candidatus Avamphibacillus intestinigallinarum
AGCATCCCAACCGTAAATCATTTAATTTCGAGCATTTATCCTGTATATTGTTAAGAAGATGTTTTTATAATAAATCCATTTAGTCGATTAACTAAAGAGGAGATCCTATGATAGAGAATCCACAAGCCATATGGCATTTAGACAATAGTTATGCACATTTATCAGATTGCTTTTACACAAAAACAGCGCCAACTCCGGTAACGAAGCCAAAGTTAAAGCGACTTAATCATGAGTTAGCCAAACGACTTGGGCTAGACGTCGGGAGTCTGGCTCATCCAGATGGGATTGAGATATTGGCAGGAAATCGCCTGCCTCATAACAGTATACCGATTGCACAAGCCTATGCAGGACATCAGTATAAAACGTTTCGTGATCTTGGTGATGGGCGGGCGATTTTATTAGGGGAGCAGCTTACACCAGATGGTAAACGATTTGATATTCACTTAAAAGGTGCTGGAATGACACCGTATTCCAAGAAGGTGTATAAAAACGGTGATGGGCGTGCAGCACTCGGCCCGATGCTACGGGAATATATTTTGAGTGCAGCAATGGAAGCCCTTGGCATTCCTACTTCACATAGTTTAGCTGTTGTAGCAACGGGTGAAACGATGATCAGAAAGGGCGAAGAGCTGCCTGGTGCTATTTTAGTTCGCGTCGCTTCGAGTCATATTCGTTTTGGGACGTTGCAATATGCAGCGAAATGGTGCGGGGAAGCGAAGTTACGTGAAATCGTCGATTATACGATTGCCCGCCATTTTCCCGAGGTCGCAGCTGCAGAGCGTCCGTATTTGGCATTTTTTGGAAAAGTGATTGAAAGACAGGCCTCTTTAATTGCGAACTGGCAATTGATTGGCTTTATTCATGGCGTGCAAAATACGGATAATGTGATGATTAGTGGTGAAACACTTGATTATGGTCCGTGTGCCTTTATGGATACGTACAAGCCGCTTACGTGGTTTAGCTCAATTGATCGTCATGGACGTTATGCTTACGTCAACCAGCCTTCGATTGGTCGCTGGAATATTGAACGGTTAAAAGAATCGCTCATGCCACTCTTTGCAGAGGACGAGGCAACTCAGGAAAGACTGGCAGATGAGGCAGTGGCTACATTTGACGTACAATATGAACAATATTGGTTACAAGGTATGCGTAAGAAACTCGGTATGTACAATGAAGAGGCAGAGGACCGTGAGCTGATTGATGCATTACTGATGATGATGGAGCGTCAAGAAGCGGATTATACGAATACATTTCTTGACCTAACTTTTGGTGAGCAAGTGTCTGGACTTTCAAAAGATAAACATTTCGAAAGCTGGTATACTTGTTGGCAACAACGTTTATCACGTCAGCAGGCCTCAACATCTGACATCAAACAGCTGATGAAGGCGTCAAATCCTGCTGTGGTGCCAAGAAATCATCAAGTAGAACAAGCTCTAGAAGCTGCGGTAGCATATGATGATTTTACGGTGATGGAAGAGCTCATGGATGTATGGCAAGAACCATTTGCACATACGGATAAGCAACGAGCATATCGTCATGTACCTAAACAAGATACACCTTACATCACCTATTGTGGTACGTAATTGGGACGCATAAATAAAAAGTTTAAACGAATGATATGATATGAAAGGATTGCAAGCATAATGGGATATACACCTAAGAGAAACACCATAAATGATTATCTCTCCGTTATTATTGGTTCCGTTTTAGCGGGTCTTGCCTTTAATATATTCTTACTACCAGCGCGACTCGCAGCAGGTGGCGTTTCGGGGATTAGTACGCTTTTATATGAGATGTATCAAACGAATCCAGCCTACGTACAATGGCTGTTAAACATTCCGATATTCTTCCTTGGGCTTTGGCTATTGGGAAAAGATTTCTCAGTGAAAACCCTCGTCGGTGTCTTCTTCGTGCCGTTTACAATTTGGGTTACCCAAGATATTCCGTTCACCATTGATAATCCACTTCTCTCCGCTATTTATGGGGGGATTGTGTTAGGTGTCGGTCTTGGAACAGTTTATCGCGGCGGTGGTTCAACAGGAGGCCTCGCAACGATCGCACAGATTATTAAAAAATATACCGGCTTATCTAGCGGTTATGCTCAGCTTATCGTTGATGGGACGGTTGTGGTTTGCTCGGCATTTGTATTTAATTTAGAGGTTGCTCTATTTGCGATGATGTCAATCTATGTCACCAGTAAGGTGATTGACTTTGTACAATTAAGAACGTCTCCATCGAAGCTGGCGCTGATTATTACTGAAAATGAAGACCGTATTCAAAAGATTATTAGTAAAGAAATTGATCGCGGTTTAACGAAGGTACCTTCATTAGGTGGTTATACAAATGATGAGAAAACGATGATTTTTTGTGTCGTTGAGCAGCAAGAAGCTGTATACTTAAAGAAAGTACTTCAAGAAGAGGAACCATCTACATTTGTTGTATTTTTAAATGCTTCAGAAATTTTGGGACGTGGGTTCTCTCTTTCTAGATTTTATGAGTTGGAAGAGCATCACAACATCCCAGTGCAAGATAAGGAATAAAAGATAGGATAACGTATGTTTTATGATGAGATAGCCGTTATTTTATAAAAAGGGAGAAATGAAATCGATGGCGAATACACATGTTTTTTCAAAAGGTGAAGAAGTGGCAAATGCGATTACGCATGGAATAGGTGCACTACTTAGCGTGGCAGCGATGGTGATTTTAATCGTATTTGCATCTATTCATGGTACGGTTTGGCATATTGTTGGATTTGCCTTGTTCGGCGTCACGATGTTATTGCTCTATATTTGCTCGACCCTTGTGCATAGTTTCCCACAGGGAAAAGCTAAAGATGTGTTTGAAATTATGGACCATGCGTCGATTTACTTCTTTATTGCGGGCACGTATACGCCATTTTTGTTCATCGCAGTAAAAGGAACGCTCGGCTGGACACTATTCGGGATTGTGTGGGGATTTGCGATTGCAGGAACAGTGTTTAAAGCGTTCTTCGTGAAGCGATTTCTCTATGTGTCAACACTTCTATATATCTTCCTTGGTTGGATGATTGTATTTGCTTGGGGACCTTTATCAGCAAATGTTACCTTTGACGGTATGATTATGCTCGTGATTGGTGGAGTGTTTTACTCGATTGGCGCAATCTTTTACGTTTGGCGCGGTTTCCGATTCCACCATGCGATATGGCATATATTTGTCCTCGGCGGTTCAGTCTTTCATTTCTTTGCAGTGATGAGTTTATTATAAATTAAAATATGAACGTCTCATGTCTACAGGTCGTTGTAGAGGTGAGGCGTTTTTAATATGTGTAGATGTACACAATGTACAGTTCGTTTCTCTATATGTACGGTTTGTTTTTAAAAAAGGTCTGTTTGTTCTGATGACAACCATGTAAGCGCTCTCTTGGATATGATATATACACAGCAAAGTGATACTTCATTGCAATACTTTCATCATTTTATATTTATTGGAGGGGTTTACATGGCGAAGACAGATTCAGGAAATGTAGAACACGCAAAGAAGAAAAAATTCCAGCTGCCTCATATATATGTCATTTTATTCGTATTCAGTGCGATTGCAGCGATTACGACATATATTATTCCGGCAGGTGAATTTGAACGAGTCCCTGGACCTGAGGGAAGAACGACGATTGATCCGAATTCATTCCAACATATTGAGCAAACGCCGGTTGGTATTTTCGACTTTCTAACTGTGATTCCAAGAGGGTTAATCGATGCTGGGGAAGTTGTCTTCTTTACCTTTATCATCGGTGGTATGTTCATGGTGCTTAGACGTACAGGCATCATCGAAGTTGTCGTAGATAAATTGGCGCGAAAATTCTCAAACCGCAGCATTCTTGTCATACCTGTTTTAATGACCGTATTTGCTGTGATTGCGACATTGATTGGAACTGCAGAATTGTCGCTCGTTTATATCCCAGTCATTATGCCACTTATGATCGCACTTGGATATGATTCGATTACAGCAGCTGCCACAGCGCTTGTTGGGACGGTTGTCGGTTTCACGGCAGGTGTATTAAATCCCATTAACACAGGACTTGGACAAAAGCTGTCAGATGTACCAGTATTCTCAGGACTTGGTTTACGCTTTATTATCTTTGTTGTCACACTGACAGCAGGTATTTTATTCGTCATGCGTTATGCAAAACGCGTACAAAATGATCCACTGAAAAGTTATGTATATGAAGATGACACGGAAAAGAGATCCTTATATAAAGCGATTGGCGAAACCGAAAAGCTCCATATGAACAAACGTCAAGTATGGGCATCAGTCGTCACACTAGTATTCTTTGGCATCCTTGTTTATGGTGTAATGAATAAAGGCTGGTTCATGGTTGAAATGGCTGGGCTCTTTATCATTATGGGTATTGTCGTTGGGCTGATTGCTGGCTTAAAAACGACGGAGATTTGTGAAGGATTTAATGAAGGCTTCCGTGATGTGTTAATGGGTGCATTCATTGTCGGGATGGCACGTGCTGTGGCGGTCGTGCTGGAAGACGGGCAAATCATGGACACGATTGTCAATGCACTTGGGTCAGCAGTTGGTCATTTGTCACCATCTCTTGCCGCAGTCGGCATGTATTTTGTCCAAATGATGATCAACTTTATCATCTCATCAGGTAGTGGACATGCACTTGTGACCATGCCAATCATGGCACCACTCGCAGATATTGTCGGTGTAACGAGACAAACGGCTGTACTGGCTTATCAGCTAGGTGATGGATTTACGCATATCTTCTATCCGACGAGTGGATATTTCATGGCGGCACTTGCAATTGCAGGTGTATCATATCAAAAATGGATTCGCTTCTTATGGCCGCTATTCTTAACATGGGTTGGGATTTCAGTCATTGCGATGTTTGTCGCACATGCAATAGGTTGGTCTTAAAATGCAGTGAAAAAATAGGAATGTCTTCAGTGAGGAGACATTCCTATTTTAAAATCCGAGTTTTTGTTTCACTTCTTTTGTATAGGAGCGACTGACAGGTATTTTAGAACCATCTTTTAGAATTAATAACTGTGCACGATTAAACCATGGCTCAATTGCGTCTACTTGTTTTAAATTGACGATGTAGCCACGATGGACTTGCTCAAAATAGTCTGGAAGTTTTTCTTTAATTTGATAGAGCAGCGCATCTGTACTATATTTGTTTTGGGCCGTTTTGATAAAAGTTTGTCTATTTTCAGTCCCGACATAAATAATATTGCGCGCTTGTAAGACGGCAGTGCGATCTTCGTCTTTCGCGAGAATATTAATTTCCTCAGGTGGAGCAGTAGCTGTGCTTGGCTTAACTTTTTGGGCTTGAGCTTGTTTTAACAATCTTTGCACGGTTTGTTCCAAGCGTTTCTCTTCAATAGGCTTCACGATATAATCAAGCGCACCGAGTTCAAAAGCGTCTAGGGCATACTGGTCATATGCGGTTGCGAAGACAATCATCGGTTGTTTTTTCATATTCGAAAATTGATTGGCTAAATCTAAGCCATTTCCTTTCGCGAGTTCAATATCTAAAAAGACAACATCGGGTTGGCTCTCATGGATATGCCATAACGCTTCATGGATTGATTCCGCCTCACCGATAACCGATATTTGTTTCGTCTTCTCTAGTAAAAACTTCAATTCTTCACGGGCGAATTTTTCATCCTCTACAACAAAAGCATGTAACATAACGGCTTCATCCCTCTACATTTAAATTCGTAATGGTAACGTAATCGCGACATAGGTGCCTTGTCCGACCTCACTTTCTATATGAAACGTCGCTTCTTGGCCGAACAGGGCGGTTAAGCGTTCCTTAATATTAAACAGTGCTGAGCCACTGTGATCCTTCGTAGAATCAACAACTCTTTGTCCAAGATCGACGAGTCGATCTGCAGGAATGCCTACACCATTATCAATAATACTTAATTTTAACATGTTTTTAACTGGTTGCTCGATATGAATTTGAATGAGATGCGTCCCTTCTAGTCGTTTTAAATTACCATGGTTAATGGCGTTTTCCACTAGAGGTTGCAAGATAAATGGTGGAATTAAAGCTTGCTCTAATTCGGAATCTACGTCAGTCGTTACCTTAAATTTATCAGGAAAACGTGCTTGTTCCAACGCCAAATAAGCAGAAACATTTTCCAGTTCCTTTTGAACAGTGACCAATTGATTGTTTAAGCCTGACAAATTATTACGCAAAAAGGTAGACAAGTTGATTAATAAATCACGTGCCATCATCGGATTCGTCCGGCATAACGCGACAATTGTATTTAGTGCATTAAATAAAAAGTGCGGATGAATTTGCGCATGTAGTGCCTTAATCTCAGCATCCTGTAGTAAATTATTATAACGCTCAATCTCACCAAGCTCTAATTGACTAGAGAATAATTTGCTAAGACCTTCTGCCAATTCCTGCTCAACTGGTGTGACATAAAAAGGATTTCGGAAATAAAACGTTAACGTTCCAATCGTCTTTTGCTTCACGAATAAGGGAAGGACGATAAACGTTGTATTCACTGTCTTTCTCCCGGAAAATAAGTGATGGATGTTGCTGAAGGATTTGGTGATCACCGTCTTTCCAGTTTGTAGCACCTGCTCTCGATATTTGAGCTCAGACTGGATGCTATTTTCTTCAAAAGCCGTATCACCTGTATGAGCCAATTGCCGCACACCACGGGTGATGGCAACATGGTCAACATTGGTAAGCTTTTGAATGATTTGAGCTGCCTTTGTAGCAGAAGTTTCATTTAAGCCTTGCCGGAATAGGGAGAGCGTTTCTTCCACAATCGAGAAAGCTTCTGCCGTTTGATTCGCTCGCGTACGCTCTACAGATTGTGCAACGCTAAAGAAGATCATCGCACAAATCCAGATGCCGATACTGTTGATGAGGATAATCGGTAAGCCGGTATAACTGATTAAATGAAGCGCACCGACATGATCAGTAGCGAATACTGGAATAAGGAGAATTTGTACAGTTAAAATACAAAAACCGATGAGAAACATACGTAATGGGCGAATCAAGCCAATATCGCGTAGCTTCCATCCGAATAAACCAGCTAACGCACCGCCAATGAGTGAAGTGAAGAAACTTGCCTCACTAATAAAACCACCCATTAACAGACGATGACCACCTGCGATAACGGAAGCACCAATCCCGACTAACGGACCTCCGAGAAATCCACCAATGATGATCCCGATATTTCGTGTATCGGCAATGGCATTATCCAGTTGTAATTCAGGATTCCAAACGTTGGAGATGATATGTGCCTCGGGATTGACGACGATAGCCGTGTAATTACCGATGATCCCAAACAGACCGAACAATAAAATTAGGACAAGACGACCCGCCATGCTCAAGTTGTAATGAATCATTTGTCTGAAAATCGATAATCTTGTGATGAGAAATGCAATCGTGACGATAAGTGTCATACGTGATAGCATTTGTGAAAGTAATTCCCACATAAGGAAGCCTCATTTCTGTAAAGTTAGCATCTGTTTTGTAAACAAATAATTCGAGCGTGTAATCGCCTTGTTCGTTATTTAACATCGTGAATCACTTAGTTATTTAGCCTTTTCTTTTAACCATTTTGCAATGTCTTCTGCTTCATCTTCATCAGCGAGCCCTGCTGGCATGTCACCTTTCCCATTGACCATAATATCTTTTAATTCGTCTTTATCGTATTTCTCACCAGCTTGTGAAATATCTGGTCCGACACTACCACTTAAATCATCAGCGTGACAAGCGGCACAACTGTTTTTGTAGGCTTCTTCACCTGCTGTATCAACTGTGTCACCTTTGCCTTTATTGGCTTTTTCTCGCTTTTTCTTTTCACGTTCTTTATATCGTTTAATGCTTTCTTTTGTATCTTTTTGAGTTTGCTCAGGTTTTTCAAATTTAATGACGTCAGGTCCATACCCACGTCCAATATCAGCAATGTTCATCTTATTTTTATGATCCTTACCTTCGATGAGTGTTACTTTTACAAAGGAAGTAATAGGGCTATCATTTAAACGATATTCATACATAAGATTTGTCGTTTTACGACCATCAACCTTCGTAAAATCGTCAAACATCTTTTTGGTAAATTTATCGTTGCTCGCACCTAGTGTATGATACGCGTCATAGTCAGATAAGACATGAATGTTCTTTAGCTTGGCTTTATCTACCTTCTCGTGATGTAAGGTAGGGGTGTTATCTAAAAATACGTCCTCTGTTATATTTTCATTTGACCGATTATCTAAAAATTCAAAGTCCATTTCTTTCGCAAGTGGCTCGAAATCTCCCTTTAGCGCCTTTTCCACCTCTGGAATGCTGTGGAGTGCTTTGCGGGCTATCGCTTGTCGCTTTTCTTTATTTTGCTTCTCTAACTTACCGCCGATTTCTTCTTCAGCAGCTTCGATGATGTCATCGGTTAAACCTTTATCGTCTTCCCTGAACGTTATTTTTTGTGAAGTGGTATTGAATGCATCGACAATATAACGTTTATCGTCTTTTTTTAAATGAACTTCCATGAGCAAGGGATCGTTGTCACTTTTATTATTGTTGCAAAGTACGGTATATGTATGTTTTTTAGATCTTTGTGGGGTACAAGCCTTTTTATCTTTATCGGTAAATTCGTATTTCGTATGTATTTGATCTAATGATTTCTGATCATCTTTATTCAAATCGGTTAATTCATCGAGTGTATCTGAGTCTTCCTCAACGATGGCATCAATTAATGTATCGGTGGCATCTTTTGCTGTTTTATTATCTAGTGAACAACCTGCCAATATCACAACCAATAGAATACCAAAATAGAACAAAGCTTTTTTCATGGTTACAATGCTCCTTCCAATATAATATCTGTAAATGTCTGACAGTCAGCTTGCATTTTATTCTAAGAGAGTGTGAAAAAATGTCAAAATTGTGACAGACTGCTTGCTATATGAAAAAGGTGATGCAGAAGATGCTCGCCTGCTAGGTTTGTTTTGGAAATCGAGTGTACGGCTTAAGCAAGTATCCTGTATAATGAATACTTACATATACTTCGTAGAGTAAGGAAGTGCGTCATGAGTTTGTCATTTGTGATTACATTATTCGTGCTCGGTGTCATTGGAGCGTTGCTAGCAGGTATGCTCGGAATGGGCGGCGCGATCATTCATTATCCATTATTATTATATGTACCCGTTATGCTCGGGTTTAGTAGCTTTGATGCGTATGAAGTATCAGGCATTGTAGCTGTACAAGTATTTTTCACAAGCTTATCCGGTATGCTGACCTATCGAAAAGGTGGCTTTTTAAATAAACAATTGGTGGTTACGATGGGGAGTAGTGTGCTCATTGGTAGTTTGCTAGGTAGTTATGGTTCTGGTTATTTACAAGAGGATACTGTGAACTTCGTCTATGGAATTCTTGCCCTTATTGCTGCGGTGTTAATGTTTGTACCGAAAAAAGGGCGTGAAGTGGAACCAGGTGAACAAGTCGGATTTAACAAATGGCTCGCTGCCATATTGGCGTTAGTTGTGGGTGTAAGTGCAGGTATTGTTGGCGCAGGCGGGGCATTTTTACTCGTACCAATTATGCTCGTCGTCTTAAAAATCCCGACACGCATGACGATTGCTACCTCGCTGTCAGTTGCATTTATTTCATCCATCGGTTCTACGATTGGCAAGATTG
The DNA here is from genome assembly GCA_018711205.1 of Candidatus Avamphibacillus intestinigallinarum. Taxonomy (GTDB): domain Bacteria; phylum Bacillota; class Bacilli; order Bacillales; family Amphibacillaceae; genus Avamphibacillus; species Avamphibacillus intestinigallinarum. The sequence goes on from DVIO01000044.1 coordinate 9,653, forward strand.
CGACGGATCAAGTGTTGCTCTGGCCAGCGGCTGTTATGATTGTTGCCAGCCTGATCGGTTCACCAATCGGCGCCAAAATCGGCCAAAAAGTCAACACAAAGTTCTTACAAGGTCTATTAGCTGTACTGATTGTCATTACGACGATTAACATTTGGTATGATATATTGCATTAAGAACGATACGTTTCGATATAACTTTCTAAAGCTGGGTGGTATTCTTTTTCATAATGGCCATGTGGACATGCTTTAATCGTACGTGCAGACAAGCAATCGTCTGTTTTTAACTGCAAAACATCTTGACAAGTTGGACAAGTCTCTGTAAATAAACGCTTTAGAAATTGCATGATGTGGCCTCCTCAGACATTAATTTAATTAAACCTAGTTGATTACTCATGATTATAACATAATATATAAATGTAATACAATATATAACGAAAAGCAGAATAGGTGCAAAACGATAAAAAGGATTTTTTGAATATGCAAAATACGCATAACATCTATGATATACTCCATATATTAAACGAAGCATTCTTGTGCGAATAGATGGGGGCGTAGAGCTTATGAATTTTGTCGCATGGGCCATTGTAGCCTGTGAAGTAGGGTTTTGGTTATTTATTTTAGCCGGATTATTGGCACGTTATATATTTAATCAAGATAAATTAGCCATTTGGCTTTTCATTATGGTACCCGTGCTAGATCTTCTCTTGATTATTGTGACAGGAACAGATTTACTACGTGGGGGAACAGTGACGATGGCACACTCAATCGCTCCATTATATTTGGCGATTTCCGTCATATATGGAAAAGATATGATCAATTGGGCAGATGAACGTTTTCTGTATTACATAAAACGAACAGGTGCAAAGCCGTATCGACGTGTCGGGATGGATTACGCCAAGCATTCTATGAAAGGCTCACTGAAGCATGTGATTGCCTATATCGTTGGTGGTCTAATGCTCATCGGTATGCTATATCTCGCTCAAGATGATAAGAGTCAAGACATCATTTGGGGAACATTAACGACTTGGGGCATTGTCGTGATTGTAGATAATGCAATTTCAATTTCATATTTTGTTTGGCCGAGGAAGTAGGGTTCGAACAAGATTACATAAATTTTCATTAAAATATTGAATAAAAATGCAGGCTATTGGCTTGGGTGTACCCAGCCGATGGCCTGCTTTTAATGAAGTGATTATCAAATTGTTAAGGCTATAGAAATTTTTTATATTCCAAATAAAGTCATTCCTAGATAAACCAAAAGAAAACTAATTAATCCACTAGCTAACACACTAACTAAAACAAGTCCAACTTTTAGTAGCTTGCTCTTCTCTTTAGGCTTTGTTCTATTGACAGGTTTTCCCTCTATGAAGTCTGTGATTTGGCGATACGTTTTTATATTACGTTCTTTTTTCCACTTTTCGACTTTGAATGTTGCAACCATACCGATGACATAGAATATTAACGTGATGATAAGACCGTAGTAACCAAATAGATATATAACCGGTGCTATAGAAATGGGAACTAAGAGAATAAATATTGTCATAACATAGGTCCATTTTATAAAAGTTGACCTTTGAAGCTCTTCTTTCATCATTTCGACATCTCCTTTAACTAAATCATCTAAGGAAACGTTAAAGAGAACACTCATCATGAGCAAGTTATGAATGTCTGGATAGCTTCGTTCATTTTCCCAGTTTGAAATAGATTGTCTGGAAACGTATATTTTTTCTGCTAATTCTTCTTGAGATATGTTATCTCGTTTACGATAATATCTGATTTGTTTACTGAGGTTCATCTTTATATCTCCTTTCGATTTCAGATTAAGTTAAAGAGTGCTTTATGACTATCCAACTTCTTTATAATAGCATAAAATCAGTATGTAAAAGAGTTTTGTCATGCTAATTTATCAGTCCTTTTTGACCTTAAATCCTCATTTTTAGGGAAAATTATTTTTCCAATATGCGTCCGTATTTTTCTTTTAAATACCGAGGTCATTTATAATTATAAGATAATTGCCGTTAACAATTTCCATTCATTCACAAATGATTTCGTCTATTTTTCTAGTATAATGATACATGATGAGACATAGGTTGAAAGTGCAGCATGTACGTTAGAAAGGGATATGAGGATGAAGACATTACGAAAACATTGGGTGAAAATCGCTGTAATGCTAGGCGTATTGCTCCTTGTAATTGATATCATAGCGAGTTTTTTCTTTTATAATTTGGCGATTAAACGTGGTCCTAAGGATTTCCTTGAGGGAAATGCTGACCTTGAGGTGGAACCTGATACAATGGATGAGTTGCTCAACGGCAAGTGGCGTGATTGGGTGCGTGCTCAAGACTATGAAGAGCTCACATTGACATCACGAGATGGTCTGAAGTTGAAAGGGTCTTTCTTGCCTGCGAAAAAACCAACCAATCGTGTTGTGATTTTGGCACATGGTTATCTTGGATATGGCCGTCAGATGGGGATGTACGGGCAATATTATTATGAGTCGCTCGGATATAATATTTTCATGCCAGATGCACGAGGACATGGCGAAAGTGAGGGCGATTATTATGGCTTCGGCTGGCCAGATCGACTCGATTTAATCGATTGGACGAATGAATTAACCGATAAATTAGGTGAAGATACAGAAGTCGTCTACCATGGTTTGTCGATGGGAGCGGCGACAGTTTTAATGGCAAGCGGGGAAGAGGAGTTGCCTGATAATGTCGAGGCAATTGTCGCAGATAGCCCATATGCGTCCGCGTATCGCTTGTTTGCCTACCAGATGAAGCGCATGTATCATTTGCCAGCCTTCCCGATATTAGACACTACAAGCTTGGTCACGATGGCACGTGCTGGTTATTCATTGCGGGAGGCAGATGCAGAACAAGCCGTTGAAAAAACGGATGTGCCGATCTTTTATATCCACGGGAATGCAGACACATTTGTTCCGACATCCATGACGAAGGAATTGTACGACCATACCAATAGCGAGAAAGAATGGATGCTCGTAGATAACGCCAATCATGGCGAGGCATACGTATTAGAAAAAGAACGCTATCAGAAGAGATTGAAAGCATTCTTAGAGAAGTATGTGGAGTAATTAGTGTAAGTTGAAAAATGACATTAAGGAATTGAATAAATAGATAGTGACACGCAACTTCTTATTTAACTGAGTTTACGGAAACAGTAGAATAAGAAGATTCGCGTGTTTTAAATATATTAAATAGGGACGTTTGTTTTGAACCTGTTTTATAACAATGATAGGTAGAGTAGGACATTCTTAAAGAAAAATTAGAATAGAATTTAAAAAGCCTGTTTTGGGAGGTATCTTATTTCGGATTGACTGAATTGGGAAAAACAAGGGCATGTTCTAAAAAATGATTAGAAATTTAACGATATCCATGTTGCTTCAATACGTAGCTCGTATATATTTTCTCTCCAAATAAAATTAGTCCTAATTAGATCTATGGAATCAAGTTGAGTTGTAACTTTGGATAATTAATATGAGGAAAATTATAATAATATTAAAGTGTGATTAATTGTAAAACATTTGTAAAATATCATTTAATACTTTTTTGTACAATTACTTCTATCTTTCAAATAATCATAAGCTGTGTCATTTGCTTTTACTTCAAATTCATTATTTTCATAATCCCTACTATTAGATGGTGGATTATACGTATACATCTCAAAATCTTTATTTTTAAATTGTGACACATGGGTTAATTCATGAATTAATAAAAAATCTACCAACACTTTTAATACATACTCTTTCTCCAAATCTCTATGTTTTTTATATAAAACATCTGTTTCGCTTGCGATTTTCTTAGTATTAAAATACACATCTTGAAATGATTTATAATTCGGGCTAAAAATCGTGAAGGCTAAAGAATTCTGCTTATGTGGATACTTCTCAAAAGTTCTTTGATATTCTACTGAGGAAAATAAGTCATCGACATTTAGATTTTTTGCGACCTCCTTTGAGAAGGCTTTAAACTCCTCACTAGTTATATATTTCACTACTAATGAAACCTCTAATGGCAATATAGCCATAATATTTCCCTCCTTTTAATTTTATATTTAATTCTTGCTTTAAAAAAAAGACTCCAGCATTACTGCTAGAGTCCTTTTCATATTCTATTTTATTGTAGCAATTGTAGAACGCCTTGTGGCATTTGGTTAGCTTGAGCTAACATTGCTTGTGAAGCTTGAGATAGGATATTGTTTTTAGTGAAAGCCATCATTTCTTTCGCCATCGTGCGAACATTTACTTTCATAAATGACTAGACTATATCTTCACCCTCTAATTGGATTAGTAGGGGTCGGGCACTTCGGATTCACAATGCTGATGGACATTGTTTCACCTATGGATTTCATCATCATGAGCGTTTGGCTGTTAGATGGTTTATCCTAGTCGTTGGACCTTCGCCAGGCTTTCGCCACAGGCGCTTGGCTGCTGATTGCCCAATCTCGTCTTTTTTCGAACCTTCACGTTTGTCGTTTCCGACTGCGTTGTGGTAAGACAAGTTCTAAGGGGTTTCCAGCAATTCACCCGATCGTACTCTCTAACCGTTACCAGTTAGGACGACTGTGACTGTCGTTGCTTATGCAGCAACTAAGTCATAATCAACGTCACGGATACGTGATTCTGCAGCTGTTAGGTTTTCAGAAGAAGTACCTAAGTTATTGATTGTATGCTCTAGGCGGTTTTGAACAGCACCTAGGTTAGCACGTTCACTTGATACTTTATCAATTGCCTCTTGGATTGTTGTGATAGCTGCATCAGCGCCTTCTTGTGTAGAAATGTCTATTGTGCTTTCACCTTCAGCATTAGCAAGCTCTAAAGCTTCTGTGTCCATTGCGCCAATAGTGATTTCAATACTTTGTCCTTGATTAGCACCAATGTGGAATGTGAAATTACCGCCAGTTTCACCTTCAGCAGCTCCTACTGAACCGTCAAGAAGTTTTTGAGTGTTGAATTCAGTATCAGTTGAAATACGGTCAATTTCTTTAGTTAGTGCTTCAAGTTCTTTAGCAAGCTCTGTACGGTCAGCGTCTGTGTTTGTATCGTTTGAAGATTGAACAGCTAGTTCACGCATTCTTTGAAGAATTGAATGTGTTTCGTTTAATGCACCTTCTGCTGTTTGAATCATTGAGATACCATCTTGTGCGTTTTTAGACGCCATGTCTAAACCGCGGATTTGTCCACGCATTTTTTCAGAGATTGCAAGACCTGCTGCGTCATCTCCTGCTTTGTTAATCTTTAGACCTGAAGAAAGTTTTTCTAAAGATCCTTGTACTGATGAGTTGTTGTTTGTTAATTGGCGATGTGTATTTAACGCCGAAATATTGTGATTGATAATCATGATCAATCTACCTCCATGTATTTGTATTTCGGGTCACGTCCTTGTGTCCCGTTTATCTATTACAACCTAACAATGTAGGTTATAACCAAGTGATTGGGTGTTACACTACTATTATCGTCAGCTTCTTAGAATTGTTTAACCTTTTTTGTAAAAAGTTTTCCATTCTTTTTTAGTTCTATTGAACCAGTTTGCTGACTTACTTTTTATATCGGATGTCTATATAGAATGTTTAATACATTTTTAAAAATTTCTTTTATGATGTTGCAAGCATTCATTTTTTAATTTAGGGAAAACTATTATAAAATGCGTATTTTACAGAAAGAGAGGAGGCCTTTTGATGAAATGGTTTCGCAAGGATAAAGAAGCCCGTGAAGAAAACCCAGAACTCGAACGTGCCGTAGATGAAGCCGTTGATTCTGTTTATGAAGAAGAACTGCAAAAAATTAATGACCAACTCGATCAAGCGATTAAAATCGCACTTGTCGGTGAAGTGAATGCAGGGAAATCTACGACGATGAACAAAATCATCGGTCGTGATGTGGCGTCAACGAATCCGCGTCCAGGAGAAACAATTAGCATTGATCCATATAATATAGAAGGATTGGAAAAAATTCAGTTCATGGATACGCCTGGTTTAAATGATCCCAACGATGAAAACCCTAAACAAACCTTGCGTTTCATTCAAGAAGCAGACATTGTCTTGTTCTTTACGAATGCGGCTGGGACCGTATTCTCAGAAACAGAGGCAAAGCGTTTTCATGAAATTGAACAGCATACGAAGCATATTGTCATCGTCTTGAATAAAATTGATGCTGCAGAGGATGTACCAGGTCTTGTTGCGTTTTTAAAAGAGCAAACAGCTCATCGTTATGACGTTGTTGCGGTGTCTTCTAAAACGGGGGAAAATATCGCTGATTTAAAAGAACGTATTCTTGCAATGTTGAAAGAAAGAGACAAGGACTTGCTGTTTGCGAAGAGCCTGGCTGACAAATCACAGGTGGCCAATCGCTGGATTGCAGGTGCCGGTGTCTCCGCTGGCGGAATTGGTGCTCTGCCGCTCCCAGGCTCTGATGTCGTTCCGTTAACTGCATTGCAAATCGGGCTCATCTTAAAGCTCGCTGCCTTATACAACCAACCAATGTCCAAAAAGGCAGCGAAGGATCTCATTGTCGTTACGATGACGAGAACAGTTGGTCAAACCGTTTACCGGCAAATTGTTAAATTCATTCCAGGAGCAGGATCGATTGCTGGTGGAGTTGTGGCCTCTTCACTTACGATGGCCCTTGGCTATGGTGTGAAGACCGCTTTTGAACAAAATCGCAATATTGATATCAATTTCATCATTGAACAATTTATGAAATTGAAAAAACGTAAACACTATTAACATAACCAAAAATGAGCCGAAAAAGGACATGACGATTTCTTAATGACTTTAAACCTATTTTAAAATAAAATAGTGACTTATGGACTGTATACAAAATCATAAAAAGTCATGATATACGGTAGAGAAATGGTCAGATTACCTAAATAAATGAGGCGTTATACATGAATTGGTTATCGAAGCATCGAGCAGGACAAGTTCTGTTGTTTATTATATTGTATTTATTGATTTCTAATTTAATCAAAGCATGGATCTTTGGCTTTTTTGGTTCGCATTCGTTAAACGGTATCTCGTATCGTTTCATTGATCTTGGTGTGATGCTGTCACTAAGTGTGCCACTTTTTTGGTGGATGATGAATCGCATGGACTCGTATATTGAGGGGATTAAGGAGTTAGCCAATGAAAAGCAAGTGATGAATGAGCAGCTTGAAAAACAAAATCAACAGCTTAAGTATATGGCATACTATGATGATTTAACCCATTTACCGAATCAATATAAGCTAATCAAAGATCTTCGTATGTATTTAGAACATGTCAAACAACTGGAATTAGCAGATACAGAAGAAGACGCACCCCTTGGTTTTGTTGGGTTATTGGATATTAAGCATTTCCAAAAGATTCATGAAATGATGGGGCAACGTGTTGCTGAAAGGTTAAAGATTGATATTACTGAACGTTTGAAAGATTCAATTCCAAAAGGCCTAAGCTTATACAATTATTCAGATCATGGTTTTGCGCTTGTGAGTGATTTTACCGCCCCAATTGCTGACGAAACGTGGATTGAAGAAACGCTACAGCGTATTAAAGTGCCGTTTAAAACGACAGAAGGTTCTGTGTTTGTGTCGCTCAACATGGGCATCACCATCTTTCCGGAGCAAGGAGAAGATGCTGAAGAATTGCTGACCCAAGCGAGCCAAGCTTTAGCGGCTGCTAAAAGGGAAGAAAGTAGTACGTATTTATTATATAATCCAATTTTGTCGGAACAAGCATTACGAAAGCTCACATTAGAGCAAGATCTACAAACAGCTGTCGAGCGCAATGAGCTACGGCTATATTATCAAGCGAAAAAAGATCTGCAACAAAGTGGCATTATCGGTGCAGAAGCACTCATTCGTTGGGAACATCCCGAGCACGGATTGATTTCGCCATGTGAATTCATCCCGATTGCTGAGTCGTCTGGCA
>DVIO01000045.1 GCA_018711205.1 Candidatus Avamphibacillus intestinigallinarum
GAGAATATTCTGTATAAGCGAAGGGGTGTCGGTATGTTTGTTACGGCAGAAGCAAAGGACATTTTATTAAACAGACGAAGAGAGCATTTCCAAGAAGCCTATATTCAACCACTTATTCAAGAAGCGAAGTATTTAGGTTTAGAGATACACGACATTATAAACATGATCGAAAGGGAGTGTCATGATGATGAAAATTGAAGTGAATCACTTAACGAAGTCGTATAAACAAAAGCTCGCTTTAGATAACGTTTCATTCACATTAGATGGGCCAAAAATTTATGGGTTACTCGGAAGAAACGGGGCTGGAAAAACGACCTTTATGGAGATTTTAACGGGTCATATTCTAGCCTCAAAAGGTGAGATTTTGATTAACGGAGAAAAGCCATTTGATAATCAAAAGCTAACAGAATCCATCTGTCTCATCAAAGAGGGAAATAATTTTCAAGATAACTTGAGAATCAAGCAAGTCTTCAATCTCTATGCGTTGTTCCATCCTGGTTGGGATTGGGATCTAGCTTATGAATTATTAGACGTCTATGACTTAGATTTAACAATGAAAGTAAAAGCATTATCAAAAGGGATGGCTTCTGCGCTCGGTGTCATTGTCGGGCTTTCGACTAAAGCACCAATCACTATTTTTGACGAGCCGTATATTGGGCTTGATGCAGCTGCACGTAGTAAATTTTATGAGCTGCTTTTACGAGAATACGAAAAAGAACCACGTGTCATTATTTTCTCAACCCATCTCATTGATGAAGTGAGTTTAATGTTTGAAGAGGTGCTCATTTTGCAAAAAGGGACCCTTACCTTACAACATAGCGCTGACTATTTACGAGATCATCATTACGCGATTTCTGGACCTGCTGAAAAGGTGCAAGCCTTTCTAAGTGATCAAGACATCATTCGCACAAAAGAACTTGCCGGTATGATGACAGCTTATGTAAAGGGCAATCCGGAAGATGCTGTTGCAGCTGGTTTCGAAACAGAGAGTATTCCCATTCAGGAATTGATGATTGCTTTAACAGAATCTGCTACCGAGAAGGAGGCGTAATCCATGGGTAATCAAATGAAAGGTTTATTATATTATTTCACAACACAAGCCAAACGTTCACTATATATTTTTTGGAGTATTTTAGGAGTGTCATTACTCGTTTCGTTCATCATTGCGATGATACTAGACCGAACGCAAGTCGGTGAAGCAGAATTTTTCTTCATGTTGTCATTTGCCGTGTATGTCTTTTCCGCATTTTACGGATTTATTTCCGTACGCTATGAACTCCCATTCTCGATTAAAATGGGCGCAACTCGTAAACATTTTTGGCTTAGTCGTTTCATCTTTTTCATCGGTCTGACGATTTGCCAAGTGATCATCATCCAGCTGGTCACGTCACTTAGCAAACTATGTAGAGATTTACTCAACATGGAAACCAATGCCTTTCAATTAGCACATCCAGCCATTCTACTGGATAATACATTTTTCCAACAAATCGTCATAGATGCGACATTGATCTTCAGCATTACAGCTATATTTTATCTGCTCGGCATGCTTTACTATAAATATGGCTTAATTGGTATCGCAGCTTTAGCAGCCGTTGTGCTCATCTTCTTATTATTCGCATTCGCCAAAGGCTGGTTCTATGATGTGTATATCTATCTTGGTGATCATTTTAGCTTAAACATATTTTATTATATCTTGCTCGCGGGTATTCTCTGTTATTTACTCAGCTGGCTACTCATTCGCAGAGCAACGACTGAAGCGACACGTTAACTTCACACAAAAGAGCTTGGACAAAAGTGATGACTTTCGCCCAAGCTCTTTCTTATTTTTGCGATAAAACATTTCCCGGGAAATGTTTTGTTTATTTCTCAGGAAATATGTCGATTCCCCCAGAATTAATCTTCATTTAGAAAATCAAAATACTTCGCAACCTCAATATCTAAATCTGTTATCGCTTTTTCGCTCCACGTTGTTAACGTTAACGTCACTTCTTTACCATGGACGAAAATATCAGGATGATGATCCTTTGAATCGGCGTAGACCGCAATCGCGTTTACAAACCCAACTGCTCTTGGAAAGCTTTCTAATTCATACGTACGTTCAATCTTATCATCTACTTGTTTCCATTCAGGAATGTCTGCCAATGCTTGTTGCAATTCTTGATTCGATAATACATTCATGATAATACTCCTTTCTTATCCTTTAATAGGTTTTCAATTGAATATTATGCAGATGTGCTAAAATGCCATCTTTTGCAATTAATTCCTTATGGGTTCCTTGTTCCACAATACCCTCTTTTGTTACAACCATAATTCGGTCAGCATTGCGAATCGTCGCAAGTCGATGTGCAATGATTAGTGTCGTGCGGTTATGTGACAATTCATTCAATGCTTCTTGGATGATCATTTCTGTTTCTGTATCAAGCGCTGAAGTTGCCTCATCTAAAATAAGAATTGGCGGGTTCTTCAGGAACATACGCGCAATCGCAATGCGTTGTTTTTGGCCCCCTGATAATTTCAAGCCTCGTTCACCAACTTGTGTATCATAGCCATTTGGTAAATCATTGATGAACTCTGTCATATGTGCTCGTCTTGCAGCTTCTTCAATTTCAGCATCGGTTGCCCCTAAGTTACCGTAAGCAATGTTTTCTTTCAATGTCCCCGTAAATAAGAACACATCTTGCTGCACGATCCCAATTTGTTTTCGTAACGATTCTTTCGTCATATCTCGGATATCCATACCATCAATGGTAATGGCACCTTCTAGTACATCATAGAAACGTGGAATCAATGAACAAATGGTCGTTTTACCAGCTCCAGATGGACCGACAAACGCAATCGTTTCTCCAGCATGTACATGTAAACTTAAATCATTTAAGACAGGTTTTTCTGTCGTTTCATAACCAAATGTGACATCATCAAAAGCTATGTCACCTTTTAAATTGTCGACAACGGTTGCACCTTTTTTATTTTGAACATCTGGTGAGACGTCCATCAATTCACGGAAGCGTCTAAATCCAGCCATCCCTTTAGGATATAATTCGAGTAAGGCACTTACTTTTTCGATTGGACGGAATAACACTTGAACATAAAGAACGAAACCAACCAGTTCCCCATTTGTAATCGTTCCTGTAAACGTAAACCAAGCACCGACTACTAATACAAGTAGTACAGCTAAACGCATCATCATATAAATATTCGCATTAACAAATGCCATGACTTTATAGGCGCCACGCTTTGCTTTGCGGAAACGGTAATTATTCTCTGTGAAACGTTCGTTTTCAAATGACTCATTTGTGAAAGATTGAACAACTCTTAGATCGG
>DVIO01000046.1 GCA_018711205.1 Candidatus Avamphibacillus intestinigallinarum
GAAGGTAAAGATAGGCCAGAGATTAAGAGAGAGCAAATGCGCCAAGAGGGATTAAAGAAGCCATCTAATAGTATCAAAGGAATAGTTTAGCAGATTTGGTTGGTGGTTTAGGATGGAAAGGGACCGGTATCCTTATCCTCGTACACATTCTGATTTTTGTTATATATCATGTGTTCTTTCGTTAACGGGGTATTCTTAATAGAGTTCAGCTATTTAGGATTTTGAATTGTAGGAGTGAAACAATGAAAGAAGATAAGAACTCACACGATGATTCTATTAAACAAATGAATAAAAAGGAAAAAATCGCCACTATTATCGGAATTCTCCTCTTACTCATTTTAGTCGGCGGTTTTGTTTTGGGCATTTTCTTCCTAGGATTTGCTGGGATGTTTCGTGTATTAGGTGTCCAATATGACTCAAATTGGGCATTGATCCTTTTTGTTGTGCTCTTTTTTGTAATTGGCTTTTTCTTTGATTTCATTTTTAGGGTGCTGACCAACCTAACAAAACGATATATGAGCGATCAAAGAATCAGTTTTTCAATTACGTTCCTGTTTAATTTAGTAAAAAATGGGCTTGTCATATTTTTAGTAGATGATTTGATGAGGAGTATAACATTATCTTTTACGACGAAATTGATTCTTGCTTTTCTATTATCTATGCTGGACTCCATTTTGGATGAAAGAGAAAAGAAAAGAGAAACAGCATGATGATAGAGGGAATGTCACTCTCATCATGTTATACTAAGAGCAATTATTTTTTGCAAAACACGAAGGGAGCCTAATCATATGACAATAACTTTACCTTTGAAGGCCGATCATGTCGGGAGCTTTCTAAGACCTGAAGCACTAAAACAAGCAAGAGTAGCTTATGCAGCTGGTGAAATCGATGCAGCGGCTTTAAAGGAAGTAGAAGATACAGAAATTGAAAAGCTCGTACAAAAGCAGATAGAAGTAGGCCTACGTTCTATAACAGACGGGGAATTTAGACGTACCGTTTGGCATCATGATTTCTTTTCTGGTTTTACTGGAATTGATTTAATACATAACGAAAGAAAAGACGTATTTGGAGATAACCATAACCCAAAACCAATCTCAATTGAAATCACTGGAAAAATTACCTACGACGATCATTATATGATTGAACATTTTACATTTTTAAAGCAAGCTGTAGATCGTTATGGAAATGGTGAACAAGTAGCTAAGTTTACCATCCCGGCACCAAGTGTCATCATGTATCGAACGTTCCAAGATCGAGATAAAGAAATTTATCCAAATGCCAAAGATTTATTCCATGATTTAGCTGTGGCATATCAAGAAGTTGTGAAAGCTTTATACGAAGCGGGATGCCGTTATTTACAATTTGATGATACGACGTTTACTGCATTTAATGACCCTACATTCACGAATCGAATGATTGAAGCAACTGGACTTGATAAAGATGAGATTCTTGAGTTGATTATTAAAACAACGAATGAAGCCTTACGTCATAAACCTGAGGATCTTATGACGTCTGTTCACATGTGTCGTGGGAATTTCCGTTCGAAGCATTTACATTCAGATGGTGGGTATGAATATGTTGCCCGTATTTTTGATCAATTAGATTATCATGCTTTCTTTTTAGAGTATGATGACGCACGTAGTGGTGGATTTGAACCATTACAACATATTAAGCGACGTGATGTGGAAATCGTGCTTGGACTGGTGACTTCAAAATCAGGAACATTAGAAGCGGCTGATGATGTTATAAAGCGACTTCATGAAGCAAGTGTATATATTCCATTGGAGAATCTTGCCCTCAGTCCACAATGTGGTTTTTCCAGTTCTGAAGAAGGAAACGTGTTAACCGAACAAGACCAGTGGAATAAAATGCGTCACGTTATCGAAATTGCAAAACGTGTGTGGAAATAAGTTTACCTTCCATTAATATATTAAAAAATATGTAAACGATATATCCCTTATCTGGCTTAAGTCAGATAGGGTTTTTCTATGGAAATATAAGAAAACATCACTTTTCTGCACCCTATATATTGTGTTATCGTTAAATGAGATTTTCGATATATAGATAAAGGAGTTCGAAACACATGGAAGCAAAGGAATTTCAAAAATGGATTGCTGACTATTATCAATCTAGGGGTTGGGCTGATTTAGACATTTTTATACGGATTGGCTTTTTGGCAGAAGAAACTGGAGAAGTAGCTCGGGCAATAAGAGACCTCGAAATTGGTAGGGATCGTCCCGATGAAGAAGACAACTCATTTATAGAAGGTAAGCAAGAACTAACAGAGGAACTTGGAGATGTGTTAGGCAATGTCGCTGTCATTGCGAATAAGTATGATATTGAGTTAGCAGACATTTTCACCGAGCATCAGAAGAAACTATCGAAACGCTATCGTTAAAAAATGGATAAAGGACTGTGATTTTTATGAATATTAATCATCTTGCTGTATTTTGTGGTTCGAGTGCAGGAACTGAGCCTACATATGTAGAATATGCTAAAGAGATGGGAAAATATCTAGCGTATTCAAATCGTACGTTGATTTATGGTGGAGCTCAAGTAGGCTGTATGGGTGCACTCGCTAATGCGACACTTGAACATAATGGTGACGTAATCGGTGTTATTCCACAAAAGTTAAAAGACGTCGAAATTGCCCATGAGCAATTAACAGCATTACATACCGTTGCAACGATGCATGAACGCAAGGCTAAAATGGCAGATTTAGCTGATGGTTTCGTTGCATTACCGGGTGGAGCTGGAACACTAGAGGAATGGTTTGAAGTCTTTACATGGTCACAGCTAGGCTATCATACAAAACCTTGCGGACTATTGAATGTGAATGGATTCTTTAATCCGTTAATCGCAATGTTAGAACATACAGTAGAACAAGGTTTTATGAATGAGACATATCTTGATTTGATTATCATTGACTCAGATCCACGTCAATTACTAGAAAGAATGGATGCTTTTCAACCTACCTATGCAGCGAAATGGTCATGATTTGGGTACAGTTTATGTACTGAAACATCGTTTTCCCATAAGTAATCATGAACTTTGTGAAGTTAAAAGTTGATAAACTGGAGTTTTCACATGACGAAGAAAAAGAACAAAAAGGGGAATAAAATCGTTCTGGAATCTACAATGGTTTTATTTGCGAACAAGTTTAGTAAAAAGAGATGATTCAATTCATTATTAAAAAAAGGGTGAGTCAATGAGCATCCATGGAATTTTACTCATAATACATATTGTAGCGGGAAGTTTTTGTTTATTAACGGGGGCCATCAATTTATCAATCAAGAAGCAAAAAGGCTATCATACGAAAATTGGTGAGTTATATCACGGTGGTTATGTGATTGTATTTTTAACCTCGGTTGGAATGGCCATCATCAATTGGTCAGATAGTGCTTATTTATTTTATATTGCTTTATTTTCTTATGGATTGGCTCTATTTGGATATCTAGCAGGTAAGTTCCGTAAAAAAGGTTGGCTACAAATGCATATTGGCGGAATGGCGGGCTCTTATATTGGCATTATTACGGCCGTTTTAGTTGTAAATGGTGGAGATATGCCACTAATAAATCAACTACCTGCTCTGTTATTATGGTTTATTCCAACAATCATTGGTACACCACTGATTATTATGGTGAATAAGCGTTATGCCTCGTAATGGGAAAAATGATAATACTGCTTCATGATCAAACATAGGTTTTTGGCTGACCGGATATTATTTGATCGGAGGAGAGATTAATGAAGCATTTCCTTCTGACGTTAAGTATGGGAATGATCATCATTTTTGGTGGAGGATTTTTAATTCGTTTCATAAGGGATTCAGAATTTTATATTGCTGAGTTTATCGTTGGTATCATTGGAATCATTCTTTTCATTGTAGGATTAAGGCTTGACGGTACAGCGAACTCAAAACAATAGTTGGTATAAAATATACTATGTAGCTTTTAAAAATTTTCTGACGAATAAAGGAGTATGTATATGCGAAAGTTACTTTTGTTCGTATGTTTTTCAATCGTTCTATTATTTATGAGCGCTTGTGGGAATGAAGAAAAATCAAAAGAAGATTCTTCAGCTGAACAGGAATCTACGGATATATCAGACTCAGCACGTGAATTTGGCGAAAAATTCATTAAAGCATTATACACGATAGAGGATACGGATTTTGACTTGGAGAATCCAGAGAACATGCAAGCCTATCAAGATGAATTTGCAAGTTATTTTACAGAAGACGAGTTTGAAGCATTAAACAATAAACGATTCTTTATCATGCCGCAAGAAGTAGCGGCCAAGCAGGAAAATACAATTGAAGTAAAAGATATTAAATTAGAAGCATCTGATAATTCAGAGGAAGATGACTCAATTGAATTTGAACATGCCTTTACCTTAATATTTAAAGATGAAGATGGTAAGGAAGTGGATAATGCGGAGTTAGCAGGACAGATGGTGATTGAAAATATTGATGATGATCTAAAAATTTCCCGTTATTATGATGAAGGAATCCCGAACGAATTACTACAACCTTAATAAAATAGAGTGTACTGAATAGGTATAAGTAGTCTGTTGGACTTCTATTAAACAATTTAAACTCCCATTTTGATTCGTTTATCAAATGGGAGTTTAATCATCATTTAGTACATAATCTTTTGATTAGATTTGTCAATAATATAACCAATTATCGCAAAAATGAAGGTAGGTAATAACCATCCTAATCCGTTAGCATATAGCGGTAGTATATTTAATACATGATCAAGTACGGGCAGATGCCCTCCGAACGAACCGAGTAAATCATATACGGCGAATAGCACTGTGACGCAAATTGCATAGACGTACATCTTCTTACTTTCTCCGAAAAAATGCTGGAAGAGTGACAACATGACGAGCACAATAGCAATCGGATATATGAAGGAAAGCATTGGTTCGGCAATTTGCAAAATAAGACCCAATCCGAGATTGGAAAATAGTAAACCGACGAATACGAATAATCGTACGTAATTTTTGTAAGATAGCTTGGGATATAGCTCGTTAAAGAAGCTAGCACACGCATTAATGAGTCCCACACAGGTTGTTAAACAAGCTAGTATCACAATAGTACCAAATAAAATATTACCTCCAAATCCGAATAGCTGCTCTGAAGCACTAACTAAGATTTCTGCACCGTTTTTAAATTCTGTATCATTTGGCACGACTCGACCAATCCAGCTTAACGATAAATATACGATAATCAGGCCAATTGCCGCAATACATCCAGCGATGACCGTACCTCTGATTAATTCTTTTTTGTTTGTGTCCCCTTTATTCTTCAACCCATTTGTGACAACAATACCAAATGCAAGGGCGGCGACTGCATCCATTGTGAAATATCCATTTAGAAAACCTTTTAAAAAGGGCATAGATTGATAATGTTCATTTGGTGCAGCTTCTGTGTAATGGAATGTCATAAAAGCTTTAATAAATAACGTAGCGAGTACAATAATTAAAGCGGGTGTCAAAAGCTGACCGACAACATCAATGATTTTTTTAGGATTCAAACTAATCAAATATGTGATAAAAAAGAAAATAATGGAAAATAATAGCAATATCCATCTATCGTCTGAATGGATGATTTGAATAAGACCAAGTTCATAGGCGACATTTGCTGCTCTTGGGATACCGTAAAAG
>DVIO01000047.1 GCA_018711205.1 Candidatus Avamphibacillus intestinigallinarum
GAGACAGTTCGGTCCCTATCCGTCGTGGGCGTAGGAAATTTGAGAGGAGCTGTCCTTAGTACGAGAGGACCGGGATGGACACACCGCTGGTGTACCAGTTGTTCCGCCAGGAGCATAGCTGGGTAGCTACGTGTGGAAAGGATAAGTGCTGAAAGCATCTAAGCATGAAGCCCCCCTCAAGATGAGACTTCCTTGTACTTTAAGTGCATAAGATCCCTCAGAGACGATGAGGTTGATAGGTCCGAGGTGGAAGCGTGGCAACACGTGCAGCTGACGGATACTAATTGATCGAGTACTTAACTATATTTTATATGTCTTGGCACAACTCTTATTTAGTTTTTAGGGTATAAAACAAAGGTGATTGAAAGATTAAAAAACTTTTGAAAAAACACTTGTGTTTTTCCTAAATACATTATATAATAATGCTTGTCCTTTTAGTTAAGGATTCTATGTCTGGTGACGATGGCGGGGAGGTCACACCTGTTCCCATGCCGAACACAGTAGTTAAGTTCCCCAGCGCCGATGGTAGTTGAGACTTTGTCTCTGCGAGAGTAGGACGTTGCCAGGCTATTTATTTATATCGCGGGATGGAGCAGTCTGGCAGCTCGTTGGGCTCATAACCCAGAGGTCGCAGGTTCAAATCCTGCTCCCGCAACCAAATACATATTGTAAACTTCATCATTGGTCCGGTAGTTCAGTTGGTTAGAATGCCTGCCTGTCACGCAGGAGGTCGCGGGTTCGAGTCCCGTCCGGACCGCCATTTACTCTACATATCATAGACATGTTGCCTTTTATAAGGTATCATGTCTTTTTTGATTTTACTTCTGAACATTTCCCGTTTTGCTTAAATTTTGGTATGATGTTATACAGAAAGGCTGACTCAGAAATTAGGTGTACGTTATGAATGAATTTGAATTTATTGAACATATTCGTCCCAAAACTTATCATCAACCCTCTCTATTATATGGGGTTGGAGATGATGCAGCTGTTTATCAATTTCATCAAGAGGCCACTGTTACTGCGGTAGATACTTTTGTTGAAAATATACATTTTAGGAAAGATACCATGTCAGCTACAGATATTGGCTATCGAGCACTGGCAGCCAATGTAAGTGATATTGCAGCAATGGGAGCAGAACCCGTATTTTACTTAGCTTCTATTGTTGTGCCTAATACTTGGTCATCTGAGGATATAAAAGATATTTTTTCAGGGCTGGCTGAGCTTGCTACACAATATAGAATGGATCTCATTGGTGGGGATACGGTATCTGGTAAAGAACTCGTACTATCAATTACGGTTATAGGAAAAGTTGATGCGACGCGACTTCGTTACCGACAACATGCTAAGGCTGGAGATGTCGTATTTGTCACTGGTACATTAGGAGACTCTCAAGCAGGCTTACATGTCCTCTTGAAGGAATTACCAGAAACGCATCCAACCTTTAAAGATTTGATTAAGAAACATCAACGTCCTGTACCACAAGTTCAGTTCGCTCAACAACTTGGAATCATTTCTCGGATGGCGTTAAATGATGTAAGTGATGGCATCGCAAATGAGGCATATGAACTTGCCACGAGTTCTCAAGTCGATATCCATATATACGATGAGACGATTCCAACTCATCCATTGTTGCATCACTTTACAAAAGAGCAAATTGAAAAATGGAAGTATTTCGGTGGTGAGGATTTCGAGTTACTAGGAACTGTTTCCCAAAAAGAATGGCCAATGGTTCAAAGGGTTGCCACATCATGTAATGTTCAAGTAACCGAAATTGGAAAAGTAACTGAAGTTTCAAAGCAGCAGCCAACGGTCCGGGTATTGAAAGAGGATGAATGGACAACATTACAACAGTTAGGTTATACACATTTAAAGTAGGTGTAGAATTGGAAGCATATTCGATTGAAACAAAAACAGAACAAGAAACGATTGTGTTGGGAAACCGTTTGAGTCAACTTCTGAAACCAGGTAATGTTATTACATTAGAAGGTGATCTAGGCGCGGGGAAAACAACTTTTACAAAAGGGATTGCCCAGGGACTTGGCATCACAGATGTGATATCTAGTCCAACGTTTACTATTATTAAAGAATATCAAGGGGTCCTGCCTTTATATCATATGGATGCCTATCGTCTTGAGTTTTCAGAGGAAGACTTGGGCTTTGATGAATACTTTGCTGGTGAAGGTGTTTCTGTTGTTGAATGGGCAACATTTATTGAAGACTTCTTACCAGAAGAGCGGTTAGATGTTAAAATAAAGTATCAAGATGAATCATCAAGAATCATTCAATTCACACCTCATGGTCCATATTTTAAATGGGTCATGGTGGAATTGAGTCATACACATTTTTGAATTAAAAGAAGAGATGGGAGTTTCTCATATGAATATACTGGCAATTGATACATCGAATCAAGTACTCGGCGTGGCCTTGATTCAAGAGCAAAAAGTGATTGCCGAATATGTGACGAATACTGAAAAAAATCATTCAGTACGACTTATGCCAGCTATTACACGATTAATGGAAGATGTGCATATGTCACCTGAACAGCTAGATAAAATTGTTGTAGCAAAAGGACCTGGTTCATATACAGGTGTTCGTATTGGGCTAACAACAGCGAAAACAATGGCATGGTCCCTTAATATCCCAGTTGTAGGGGTCTCGAGTCTTGAAGTCTTGGCTGCACAAGCGGATCAACATGATATTCTTGTCTGTCCGTTTTTTGATGCGAGACGGGGGCTTGTATTTACTGGCCTATATGAAAGAAATGAAAGGGTATTACAACGTATAAAAAAGGATCAAAATATTCTTTTAACTGAATGGCTTCATATGCTAAAAGAAACAGGTAAGCCTATTTTATTCATTAGTCCAGATGTAGAGAAGCATGCAGGACAGATTATTGAACAACTAGGTACACAAGCGCAATTTATTTCCCCGAGCAAATCATTACCAAGCCCTGTTCAGCTTGCTTTTTTGGGGAGAGACCGAGCAGCAGATGATGTACATCAATTACAACCAAGTTATTTAAGATTAGTAGAAGCAGAGGCCAAATGGCTGGCTAAACAAAAGGATTTGAACAAAGATGGCTAAAGTACTTACAAGTGAAGAAGTAACGACACGTAAAATGACGCTAGCAGATATTGATGCTGTTATGAAAATAGATGCCGAATCTTTTGCGACAACGTGGCCGAGAGATATTTTCGAACGTGAATTAACGGAAAATCATTTCTCAACTTACCTTGTAATGGAAATGAACGAGCAAGTCATTGGGTATGTTGGTATGTGGATGATTATTGATGAGGCTCAAATTACCAATATTGCGGTTTTACCAAGCTACCGAGGAAAACAACTTGGTTCATACTTATTCGAACAGGCGATACGCGTTGCGCTCTCATCACGCATGGCAAAACTTTCATTAGAGGTACGCGTATCCAATATTAGAGCGCAACATCTCTATCGGAAATTCGGGCTTGTTCCAGGTGGAATTAGAAAAAATTATTATACGGACAACCAAGAAGATGCTGTTGTCATGTGGGTGGATTTTAAATGAATAAACAAATTAATATATTAGGAATTGAATCAAGTTGTGATGAAACAGCAGCTTCAGTTGTTCAAAATGGGACCAACATTTTATCAAATGTTGTGGCGACCCAAATTGAAAGTCACAAACGTTTTGGTGGTGTGGTACCAGAGATTGCTTCACGTCACCATGTAGAACAAATCACGATTGTGATTGAAGAGGCTTTGAAGCAGGCAAAACTAACGTGGGATGACATTGATGCGATTGCAGTGACGGAAGGGCCTGGACTTGTTGGTTCGCTCATTGTAGGCATTAGTGCAGCAAAAGCGCTTGCCTTTGCGAAACATAAACAGCTTATTGGTGTCCATCATATTGCTGGGCATATTTATGCAAACCGCCTTCAAGAGGAATTTGAATTTCCATTGCTTTCTTTAATCGTTTCTGGTGGCCATACAGAGCTCGTTTATATGAAAGAACATGGGAAATATGAACGTATTGGTCAAACACGTGATGATGCTGCAGGAGAAGCTTATGATAAAATCGCTCGAATGCTAGATTTACCTTATCCAGGTGGGCCACAAATTGATCAGCTTGCTAGTACAGGAGAAGATGAATATCGTTTGCCACGTGCTTGGCTTGAAGAGGACAGTTATGATTTTAGTTTTAGTGGATTGAAATCAGCAGTTATTAATCTGATTCATAATAAACAACAACGCGGAGAAGAAGTGAATGCCGCAAATGTTGCAGCCAGCTTCCAAGCAAGTGTCATAGATGTATTGACAGAAAAAACATATAAAGCGGCCGAAGAATATGGGGTTAAGCAAGTGATTGTAGCAGGTGGCGTTGCAGCGAATAAAGGTTTACGCCAATCGCTTCAAGAGAAATTTAACGATACGAACATCTCGTTACATTTTCCACCGCTTTCATTATGTACAGACAATGCAGCAATGATTGGAGCGGCAGGATTTATTGCTTATCAGGAAGGACGACGTTCTGGAATGGATTTAAATGCGAATCCATCACTAGAACTTTACTAATCTTTCAATCGTCTTTATACTAATATAAGATTACGAGGAATCGATTGTTGAATAAGAGTGATGCAATCGTTCTGTTAATCAATTGAAAAATAGGAATTTGGTGCAACTATGCAGAAAAAACAATCTCATTTTATTCAAAATGACTTGATTATCTTATTGACCTTACTCATTTGTGTGAGTTTGGTGTCTATTTATAATGCACAACAATTAGATCAATATAGTCGTAACTTTGTCATTTTACAATTGATTTGGTATATAGTTGGTATCGGATTTGTCGTTGGACTACAGTTTTTAGATTTAGATCAACTCTATAAGGTTAGTTTTATTGTCTACGGCGTTACTGTATTTCTATTAATTGTTCTATGGCTTAGTCCAGAATCGATTGCTCGAGTTGTCAACGGTTCTAAATCTTGGTTCCATTTACCTGGTTTCACCTTGCAACCAAGTGAATTTACAAAGATCGGTTTAATTATGTATTTATCTGCCTTAATAAGTAAGCATAAGGAAAAAGTTAAGAACGTAACCGTGAAGACAGATTTAATCTTACTCGGTAAAATCATTGTAGTGACAGTGATTCCATTTCTCTTCACACAATTACAGCCAGATTTAGGGACTTCACTCGTGTATTTCTTTATTGCCGGTGTGATGCTTGTTTTATCTGGAATTGATTGGAAAATTCTCGGTCTACTCATTGGGACGATTTTAGTCGTGGCAGTTGGTGCGGTATTCTTCGTATTGAACTTTCCACAGTTTTCAGAAGATACATTGGGCATTAAACCGTATCAAATGGACCGGATTCGTACATGGTTTGACCCGACACAGCAAACAAGTGATGAAACCTATCAAATTGACCGATCATTACAAGCGTTGGGATCTGGTCAATTAAATGGAAAAGGGCTGGCGAGCTTACAGGTTAAATTGCCAGAGGCTCACACGGATTTTATCTTTTCTGTAGTCGGAGAAAGTTTTGGCTTCATTGGTAGTGCTGTTGTGATTTTCTTATTCTTTTTACTGTTATATAAGCTTGTCACATTAGGCATGAAAGTGTATTCATACAATGCATTCGGCTCCTATCTCTGTTTTGGCTTCATGGCGCTGATTCTTATGCATACCTTCCAAAATATCGGAATGACCCTAGGCATTATGCCAATTACAGGGGTACCTCTACTATTTATTAGTTATGGTGGTAGTTCGGTCATGTCTACAATGTTAGGCTTTGGATTAATTTATCGTGTGGCCGTATCGTACTCTGTGCAGAGTGATTATTTATTTAAATAAAAATCAAGTCGTATGTCTTCGGTCTTTTGGGATTGAATACATACGACTTTTATATTTAGGCGTTTTTTAAGAGATAGTTAATGTTTTAATGTAGGGATATTTTGATCCATTTGATTGAGATATCCGAGAATTGAACAGATAGATTGCCATGACAGGTGAACGTTTAAACGCTAAGCGGCAAAAAGTAGAAGCCTAACCAATTGAACATCATCACACTAAAAAAGAGGACGCATCCATTATAGCGCCCTCTTATCCTATCAATCTTCATCTTCAACGTCTTCTAGTAATTCAGTCCATTCTTCAATATAATGATCCATTTCGGCTTGAATGGCTTCACCTTTTTCACTTAATTCTAATGTTTTCTTATGATCTTCATATACTTCAGGTTGTGCCATTTCTGTTTCATTTTCAAGTAAAGCATGCTCGAGTGATTCAATTAATGTTTCCAGTTCTTCAATGCGACGTTTTTTCTTACGGCGTTCACTTTGCTGTTGTTTAGATATTTTAAAGGACGTATTGGTTTTCTCAGTTTTCTTTTCTTCGATTGGCTTAGAAACTTCTTCTTCTAATTTCTTAACCTCCGCAGCTTCCCACTTTTTCTCAATATAGTAGTCATAATCACCAAGGTAAACAGTTGCGCCTGTCGGTTGCAGTTCGACTACTTGGTCTGCTACTTTATTAATAAAATAACGATCGTGAGACACAAACAGAATTGTACCTGGATAATCAATTAAGGCAGCTTCCAGCACTTCTTTACTATCAATATCTAAATGGTTTGTTGGCTCATCGAGAATGAGAAAGTTCGCTTTTTGCATCATTAGCTTCGCAAGTGCAAGTCGTGCTTTTTCGCCACCACTTAAATCAAGGACGTTTTTCAGTACGTCATCTCCTGAAAATAAGAAATTGCCTAATACTGTTCGTATGTCTTTTTCATTTTCACCGGGAAACTCGTCCCAAAGCTCTTTAAGCACCGTTTTATTAGAAGTGAGATCCGTTTGTTCCTGGTCATAATAACCAATCTCTACATTTGTACCGAGTTGAATCTCACCACTCGCTTCTTTAAAACGACCGAGCACGGTTTTTAAGAGGGTCGTCTTACCAGCGCCGTTTGGTCCAACGAGTGCAATGCGTTCTCCACGATTAATTGCAAACGTCACATGCTCAAAAATAAGCGGTTCATCGGCTGTATAACGAAAGCTAAGCTCATCTACTTTTACCACATCATTCCCACTACGTTTTTCAATTTGGAAGGAGAAATTCGCTGAAGATTCATCTCCTAATGGTTTATCGATGACATCCATTTTTTCAAGCTGCTTACGTTTACTTTGTGCACGTTTTGTCGTTGAAGCGCGTGCAATATTTCTCTGGATAAAATCTTCTGTCTTTTTAATCGCTGCCTGCTGACTCTCGTAGGCTTTTAAATCTTTTTCGTAATCAGCGGCTTTTTGTTCTAAATACTTAGAATAAGAGCCAACATATCGTTTGGAATGATGGCGACTAATTTCGTATACAAGATTCACTGTTTTATCTAAGAAATACCGGTCATGCGAGACAATGACGACAGCACCTGGATAAGCGACTAAATAGTTTTCTAACCAACTTAAGGTTTCAATATCTAAGTGGTTTGTTGGCTCATCAAGTATCAGAAGTTCAGGCTTTTTCAAAAGCAATTGTCCTAGAAATAGACGTGTTTTTTGACCGCCACTTAACTCAGAAATCGGCGTGTCATAATCAAAGTCGGCAAATTCCAGACCTGAAAGCACAGCACGGATTTCTGACTCATAGCTGTAACCGCCACCTTGCAGAAAGTCCTCCTGCAAACGGTCGTAATCTTTTAAAAGCTTTGCATACTCATCTTCTGAAAACGCACTTGGATCCGCCATTTGCGCTTCCATTTTACGTAATTCTTTTTCTTTTTCGAGTAATGGTTGGAAGACTGCAAGCATTTCTTCCCAAATCGTTTGTTCCGAATCAAATGTCATATGCTGAGATAAATAGCCAATTTGAACATCTTTAGGCTTAATCAATTCACCGGAATCATATGACAAATCACCTGACATAATTTTTAGTAATGTTGACTTTCCAGCCCCATTACGACCGACAATCGCAATTCTGTCTTGGTCTTTTACTTCTAGTTTTATATTGTTTAATATTTCGGTTGCTCCGAATGATTTACAAATTTGATTCACTTGCATGACAATCATTATGTTCACCTCATCTATTAATAGTGTATCTCAATTGATGAAAACCAAGCAATACAATTGTGAATAAAATCACGACTTATCGTTGTTTTTCTGATAGAATAGATAAAAAGACACTGTTGGGGGATGATGATATGAGTAACTTCACGCATTTCAACGAACAAGGACGAGCTAAAATGGTAGATATCTCCGAGAAAGAAGAAACGCATCGTATAGCCATTGCGCGTTCTAGTATTGAAGTGAATGAGGAAACATACGAGAAAATTACAAACCAACACATTAAAAAAGGCGATGTGCTAGCAGTAGCGCAAGTGGCTGGTATTATGGCGGCGAAAAATACATCAGATTGGATTCCCATGTGTCATCCGCTCCAATTAAAAGGCGTCGACGTGTCATTTGATTGGCAAAGGGACCAGTCTTCTTATCATTTAATTATCACGGTTTCTGTCAAAACAAAAGGCAATACAGGTGTTGAGATGGAAGCTTTAACAGCGGCAACAGCGACAGCTTTAACCGTATATGATATGACAAAAGCCATTGACAAAGGCATGGTTATTGGGCCAACCTATTTATTAGAAAAACAAGGCGGGAAATCCGGAGATTATAAACGAGAACGTAAGGAGGGGTAATGTATGGAGACACACCAAATCCCACAAGCTACAGCGAAACGTTTACCATTATATTATCGATTTTTAAACAATTTGAACCATCAAGGGAAGACAAGAGTCTCCTCTAAAGAATTAAGTGAAGCGGTGAAAGTAGACTCTGCCACCATTAGGAGAGATTTCTCTTACTTCGGTGCATTGGGAAAGAAAGGATATGGCTATAATGTTGAATATTTATTAGAATTCTTTAGAAAAACATTAGACCAAGATGAAACGATTAAAATCGCTCTTGTCGGTGTAGGGAATTTAGGAACAGCCTTTTTAAATTACAATTTCACAAAAAATAATAATACAAAAATTGAAATGGCCTTTGATAAGACGAGAGACCGTGTCAGTACATTAATTGGTGGTGTACCGGTTTACGATGTCGATGATTTAGAAGAAAAAATTGACGATGTCCAAGTTGCCATATTAACTGTACCCGCCCAAGAAGCACAAAAAATCGCCGACCGTTTGGTTGCTAAAGGTGTTATTGGTATTTTGAACTTTACGCCAGCACGAATTACTGTCCCAGATTATGTACGTGTTCATCATATTGATCTATCGGTTG
>DVIO01000048.1 GCA_018711205.1 Candidatus Avamphibacillus intestinigallinarum
AAGTTTTTCAATAAAACTTAACATAGAAGAATGAAACGATTTGAGGGAATGGGTGTACATTACACCTTTGGAGGTGGAGCGTTTTGGCGAAATACTTATTAAAAAGAATTGGTTATATGATCATTTCTTTATTCTTCATTGTAACCATTACATTTTTCTTAATGCATGCAGCACCAGGTGGACCATTTTCTTCGGAAAGAAAATTAACACCAGAAATTGAACAACAAATGAACGAAACATACGGGTTGGACAAACCATTATTCATACAATACACAGATTACTTAGTGAACATTACCAAACTAGACTTCGGACCTTCATTTAAATATGTAGGTCAATCTGTGAATGATATCATTACTCGAAGTTTTCCATATTCGCTCATATTAGGTCTTGAAGCGATATTGATTGCGCTATCGGTAGGGATTTTGCTCGGCGTCATTGCGGCGATACGGCATAATAAATTTGCCGATTATACGGCAATGATTATTGCTGTGCTCGGTATTTCTGTTCCAAGCTTTATTATGGCGACCGCTTTACAATACGTCTTTTCGATGAAACTCGGTCTTTTACCGACTGCACGATTTGATACTTTTTGGCATACCATCTTACCTGCAATCGCACTGGCAACGACGCCGCTTGCCTTTATTGCGCGACTCATGCGGACAAGTATGTTAGATGTCTTGAATTCAGATTATATTAAAACCGCTAAAGCGAAAGGGTTAAGTGACCGGATTGTGACGTATAAACATGCGCTTAGAAACGCAATCATGCCGGTTGTTTCTTATTTAGGACCACTTGTTGTGTCCATCTTGACAGGTAGTTTTGTAATCGAAAAAATATTCGCGATACCTGGACTGGGAAATGAGTTCGTCGTCAGTGTAACAAACCGTGATTACACAGTTATTATGGGGACAACTGTATTCTTTAGTATTTTATTACTCGTTTCTATTTTAGTCGTGGACTTTATCTACGGTCTAATTGATCCACGTATTAAGATTGGTAGCAAAGGGAGTGTGAAATGATGTCACAGCTGAATCTAAAAGAACAAGACTTTGAACCGTTACAGAAGGATGCAATGGATGCCGAGGAAATTTCGGGAGAAAGCACATCTTTTTGGCAAGATGGCTGGCGTCGTTTCCGAAAGAATAAGCTCGCTTTGCTCGGTGTATTGATTATTGTCATTTTAACGATTATGGCATTTCTTGGTGGTCCGATTTCGGGACATAATTATTATTCCAATGATTTGATGCGTGCGAACCAATCGCCTTCAGCTGATCATTGGTTCGGAACTGACACATTAGGACGAGATATCTTTGCCCGTACATGGTATGGCGCGAAAATTTCTTTGTTTATTGGTTTAATGGCAGCATTACTTGACTTAATCATTGGGATCATCTGGGGATCTATCTCTGGATATTTCGGTGGAAAAGTAGATGAATATATGATGCGTATTGCTGATATTTTATCCAGTGTGCCGTACTTACTCGTCGTTATTTTATTAATGGTGATTATGGGACAGGGTTTATGGACATTGATCATTGCCATGACGATTACCGGTTGGATCAACATGGCACGTATTGTTCGGGGTGAAGTGATGAAGCTTCGTTCTGAAGAATATGTAATGGCCGCGCAATCGCTCGGTGCCAATGCAACGCGGATCGTGAAAAAACATTTATTACCAAATACACTTGGACCTGTTTTAGTTACCTTAACGCTAACAGTTCCAACTGCGATATTTACAGAGGCATTTTTAAGTTACTTAGGTTTAGGTGTTCCAGCACCACTTGCTAGTTGGGGTACGATGACAAATGATGCTTTACAATCATTCCAATATGAACCGTATCAATT
This sequence comes from Candidatus Avamphibacillus intestinigallinarum, assembly GCA_018711205.1. GTDB lineage: Bacteria > Bacillota > Bacilli > Bacillales > Amphibacillaceae > Avamphibacillus > Avamphibacillus intestinigallinarum. The sequence continues at coordinate 1,846 of DVIO01000048.1, forward strand.
GTTTTTCCCAGCGTTCTTCATTTGTTTAACGATGCTTGCATTTAATATTATCGGTGACGGTTTACGTGATGCACTAGATCCGAAAGAATAAGATGAAAAAGGAGGCGAGCTTCATGAAGAAAATATTAGAAGTGAACCATTTATCTGTATCATTCGATACGTATGCTGGCGAAGTGCAAGCGATTCGGGATGTTGCCTTTGATTTACAAGAACAAGAAACGCTCGCGATTGTTGGGGAGTCTGGTTCGGGAAAAAGTGTTACCGCACAATCAATTATGCGCTTGATTCCAATGCCTCCTGGTAAATTCGCTGGTGGGGAAATTTTGTTTGAGGGTGAAGATTTAATTGCTAAATCTGAAAAAGAAATGGAATCGATTCGTGGTAAAGAGCTCGGTATGATTTTCCAAGACCCGATGACTTCTTTGAACCCTACGATGAGAATTGGTAAACAAATTGCGGAAGGTTTAATCAAACATCAAGGTATGTCTAAAAAAGAAGCAAGAGAACGTGGCATCGAATTATTAAAATTAGTTGGGATTCCCAACCCAGAGGTGCGTATTGATCAATATCCGCATGAATACTCTGGTGGGATGCGCCAACGTGCGATGATTGCGATTGCCCTTGCTTGTAATCCAAAGGTTTTGATTGCAGATGAGCCAACGACGGCACTTGATGTAACGATTCAAGCTCAAATATTAGATTTAATGCGTGATCTTCAAGAGAAGACAGGTACAGCGATTATCTTAATTACCCATGATCTTGGTGTGGTAGCAAATAGTGCACACCGTGTTGCGGTGATGTACGGTGGGAAAATTGTTGAAACCGGAACAGTAGATGAAATCTTTTATGAACCAAAACATCCATATACTTGGGGCCTGCTATCTTCTATGCCAAAACTGCATGAAGATACGGAGGAATTACAATCGATTCCTGGGACACCACCGAACTTATTAGATCCACCTAAAGGTTGCCCGTTTGCAGCACGTTGTCCATACGCAATGCAAGTATGTAAGGACCATATGCCAGCATATACTGAGCAGTCATCCACACATAAAGCAGCATGCTGGCTACAGGATGACCGTGCTCCAGATGTAGAACCGCCTGAATCTATCTTTGTAGGAGGTTCGAAACGACATGAAGCAAAATAAAGAAAAATTACTAGAAGTCAAAGATTTAAAGAAACATTTTAATGTAAGCGGAAATCGCACATTAAAAGCGGTTGATGGGATTACATTTGATATTTATAAAGGTGAAACGTTCGGTCTTGTTGGAGAGTCAGGTTGCGGGAAATCAACAGCTGGACGTACGATTATGCGTCTGTATGATGCCACAGATGGAGCAGTCACTTTCCAAGGGGCGGATGTACACGGCAAAAAATCGAAAAAGGAATTACACTCTTTTACACGAAATATGCAAATGATTTTCCAAGATCCGTATGCTTCTTTAAATCCAAGAATGACTGTTAAAGATATTATCGCGGAAGGTATCGACATTCATGGTCTTGCCAAAACGAAAAAAGAACGAACTGAAATGGTTCAAGATTTATTAAAAACAGTCGGGTTGAACCAAGAACATGCGAATCGCTATCCACATGAGTTTAGTGGTGGACAACGACAAAGAATCGGAATCGCTCGTGCGCTTGCAGTTGATCCTGCATTCATCGTAGCGGATGAAGCGATTTCTGCATTAGACGTGTCGATTCAAGCACAGGTTGTGAACTTATTAAAAAAATTACAAAAAGAACGTGGCCTAACGTATTTATTCATCGCTCATGATTTGTCGATGGTTAAATATATTAGTGATCGAGTTGGCGTTATGTACTTGGGAGCAATGGCTGAAGTTGCTTCAAGTGATGCTTTGTACCATAATCCACTTCATCCGTATACACAAGCATTACTGAGTGCGATTCCGATTGCTGACCCAGAGGAAGAAAGAACACGTGAACGGATTGTCATTAAAGGTGACGTCCCAAGTCCGGTAGATCCACCAAGTGGCTGTCGCTTCCGTACAAGATGTCCGTTTGCTACAGATATTTGTAAAGAACTTACACCTGTATGGCAAGAAGCAGAACCAGAACATTGGGTTGCCTGTCATATGCATGATGATCGCTATAAAGATCATTTTGATACATTGATCAAAACGAATGAATAATCTATCGAATTGTGAATGGATCACTGCTTCCAATTGAATAGTATCATTAAGAAAAAGCCCTATTTACTTTTGTGAATAGGGCTTTTAGTATAGCGAAAAGCGTTTATTTTCAGTATGATAGATATAAAGACGATGGATGCGTGAGAAGGGGGAACATCTATTGAAGAGAGCTTGGTTTTTACAGATAATCTGTTTACTTGCACTGGCATTATCGATGGTCGCATGTTCATCAAAGGAGCAGACAACAGATCAAGAAACAGCAAAACTAGAAAACATGGATGAAACAGGCGTATTGACATATGGAGTCGACCAAAAGCTAGGTGACAAATGGCAAAGTGGTTACATAGAAAATGCTCTTGATGCAGAGATTAGTCAATTCATTCATGAAGATTTACTCGTTAAAGATGAAAATATGAAATGGAAAGCAAATTTAGCAAGTTTTGAGACAGACGACGATGAGACATATGTTTTTACATTGAAAAAAGGCATTAAATGGCATAACGGAGAAGAGCTTACAATGCATGATTGGAAATTTGCCTTAGAGGTTCTCGCCAATCCGAATTATGATGGGCCACATGAACACGCCGTAGATAATCTACAAGGTGTCCAAGCTTATCAAGATGGGCTTGCTGAATCGATTGCAGGAATTAAAGTGATCGATGACTATAAGGCGGAAATTAAATTTCGGGAAAAACGAGCTGATAATCTAGAACATTTATGGCTACGTCCATTACCACAGAAAGTATTGAAGGATATTCCTGTGGGAGAATTGGCGAAGAATAAGGATGCACAGCAAAAGCCTGTAGGATTAGGGCCATTTAAGATCGTGAAGCAGTCTGATAAGGCATTAAAGTTAGAACGGTTTGATGATTATTTCAAAGACAAACCACGTTTACAAGGCATTGATGTGAAATATGTAAAACATGGAGATATGCTACAAGCGTTGCAAGATGGAGAAGTGGATGTAACAGATATTCGTCATGAAGAATTACCAATCGTCCAAAATGATATAGATGGTGTCGCGGTACAGCAAGAAAAAGGACTAAGTTATGCTTATATCGGATTTCGTTTTGGTTCATATGATGTTGAACAAGAACAGTCTATAGAAGACTTTGATAAATTCTATGATAAAAAATTACGTCGAGCGATGTATTTAGCATTAGATCGTGAGTCTTTAATCAAGGATCATATGAATGGCGCTGCAACTCCATTACATACACCGATTCCTAAAGCGTTTTGGACACATACGGATAAAGAATTGGATACATATGCATTTAATCAAGAGAAGGCAAAGAAATTATTAGATGAAGCGGGTTATCAGGATACAAATGATGATGGCTTTAGAGAAACACCAGAGGGAGAACCTCTAAAGATTACATTTACGCATTATGAAGGTCCGAATTTTGAGAAACGGGCAAAAGCGATTCTTAAAAACTGGCAAGATGTTGGATTGAATGTTGCCTTAAAAGATGATAAGCTCACTTCTTATAAAGACTTTGAAAATATGAAAGAAACAGATGATCCGGCATTAGAATTATATTATGATGCGACTGTGCAAACGACAACTGACCCATCTGCATTATGGCATTCAAGCTCACAATGGAATACAGGTCACTGGTACGATACGACAGCTAATCAATATTTAGAGAAGGCTTTACAAACATCTGTTACGGATACAAAAGGACAAGCAAAGACATATGCAAAATGGCAAAAACATTTTAATAAAGAAGTTCCAGCTATGATATTGTGGGAGAACCAATCATTGTACGCTGTGAATGAGAAATTAGGTAACATTGCCTTCAAACCAACTGGATTTAAGGACATACACAAATGGTTTAAAACAAAATAATGATAGAAAAGGTTGTTTTTCAAGAGAATGTTTTATGTTCTCAAAAGAAAAACAACTTTTTTTTGCATGAAAAAAAGATTATTTTTTGTAATAATCACTGCTTATTCTCAAGAAAACGTTTCCATTCTCAATATATTCTCAATTAGACAAGTTAATGTTACATCAATGTTACAAATGTTATAGAAATGCCTTATAAGCTACGAATGTGACACAAACTCTTAATCGTTCTGTAACTGTACTTGGTATTGTTCTGTGATAGTATAGGCATTGTAGAAATTTAAGGAGGTCATTTTCACATGAAGAAAATGGTAGCAACATTAGCAACAGGAATGGTTATTGTAGGAACTGCAGCCACAAGCGTATCTGCGGCTGAATATAATGTAAAATCGGGAGATACTCTCTGGAATATAGCTGAAGACAACAGTACAACAGTTGATCAAATCATCAAATCAAATAAATTAGATGGAACGGTCATCTACCCAAATCAAACATTAACAATTGGTAAACAAGCAAAACAACAATCCAATGATACACAATATAAAGTATCAAAAGGTGACACACTTTCAAAAATTGCATCTAAGAAAAGCACTTCAGTGTCAAACCTTAAAAAATGGAACAACTTGTCTAGCGATTTAATTATTGAAGGTCAAACACTATACTTAGAAGCAGGCCATGTAGAAGTTGCAAACGAAGCACCTGCTGCTAAAGAAGAACCAAAACAAGAAGCGAAGCAAGAACCTGTTCAAAAAGAAGAACCTAAACAAGAAGTTAAACAAGAGCCGAAACAAGAACCAGCTCAAGCAGAACCAAAAGCTACTGAACAAGCACAACAAACTGCAAAACCAGCTCAAGAAGAAAAACCAGCAGCTACACAAGGTAAAAAAGTAACTGTTGAATCAACAGCTTATACTGCTAACTGTGATGGATGCTCAGGTGTAACAGCTACAGGTGTTGACTTGAATAAAGATCCAAACGCTAAAGTAATTGCTGTAGACCCAAGTGTTATTCCATTAGGATCTAAAGTACATGTTCCAGGATATGGTACTGCAATCGCAGCAGATACAGGTGGAGCAATTAACGGTAACCGTATTGATGTTCATGTTTCTTCAGATGGAGAAGCTATGAATTGGGGACGTCGTAGTGTTACAGTAACAGTATTAGACTAATTTAATTTGTACAATATCGTACACTGTTTTAAGTGTGGTTTAAATGAAGATGTCATCTACTCGGAATAGATGGCATCTTTCTGCTGTCTATTTTTAAGTGTTTTGTATCATGTAGAAAAGGAGATCATTTATCTAAAATAAAAGATTATGGTTATCTCTTCCCTCTTTTTCGAAGGCTAAACATCAAAAATCCCTACTTTTTTTATAAGTAGGGATTTTTAAATTGCTTTTTTTATTGTGCTGCTTCCACTTGATACATCGCATTGATTTTTTCTTGTAATTCATGATCTTCAACATATTCTGTATAGCTCGTTTCCTTATCAATTATACCACTAGGAGTGATTTCGATAAGACGGTTGGCAATACTATTAATGAATTGATGGTCATGAGATGTAAAGAGAATCGATCCTTTAAACTTCATTAAACCATTGTTCAGTGACGTAATAGATTCAAGGTCTAAATGGTTCGTCGGTTCATCCAAGACAGGAACGTTGGCAGAGCTTAACATCATTTTAGAAAGCATACAACGCACTTTTTCTCCCCCGGATAATACATTACATTTCTTCATCGCTTGTTCACCAGAGAATAACATTCTAC
>DVIO01000049.1 GCA_018711205.1 Candidatus Avamphibacillus intestinigallinarum
CTAGGTATAGCAGCTGGTGTTGTAATTGTTTTGAACCTGGGCGATAAAGACGATACAGCAAAAGCATCTATAGATGATATGGTTGAATACTCTTATGAAACGTCTGAAATTACGACAGATTTAGAGGATGGAAGTTTTGTAAAAGTGCAATTTCAAATTATCACCGATAGTAAAGCAGCACGAAAAGAAATAGAAAAACGTGAATTTCAATTAAAAAATATTTTAATTAAAGAACTTGTGAAACGAGATCAAGAATCATTTAAAACTGGATTGTCAGATATCGAAGACCAAATAAAAAATAAACTGAACGAGTTAATGACAGATGGACAGGTTACAGATGTCTATACCACAAGCAAAATACTTCAATAATAAACTTTGTCATATCGTTCGGGAGGTGAATATATTTGGTAGATGAGGTTCTTTCACAAAATGAAATAGATGCATTATTGTCCGCGATTACTTCAGGTGAGATGAATGCAGAAGAATTAAAAAAAGAAGAAGAAGAGAAAAAAGTACGTTTATATGATTTTAAAAGAGCGTTACGCTTTTCAAAAGATCAAATAAGAGGGATATCACGCATCCATGAAAATTATGCACGTTTATTAACCAATTTCTTTTCAGCACAGCTAAGAACATATGTTGATATAAGTGTTGCTTCTGTGGATCAAATTCCATATGAAGAATTCATAAGATCTATTCCTGAGATGACCATTTTAAATGTATATAGTGTTGAGCCTCTTGAAGGAAGAATATTAATTGAGGCGAACCCATCTATCGCTTATGGTTTATTAGATCGTTTGCTAGGTGGCCAAGGCAATAGCATTAATAAGATAGATAATTTAACAGAAATTGAATCAATGCTTATTTCTCAACTATTTGAAAAGTCTAGTGTACATTTACAGGAAGCTTGGGATACATTAATTGAGATACATCCTGTACTCGAGGATTTTGAAATAAACCCACAGTTTCTACAGATGGTTTCACCTAATGAAACAGTTGTCGTTGTTTCACTTAACACAAAGATTAACGAAACAAGTGGCATGATTAATATATGTATTCCACACATTGTTTTAGAACCGATTATTTCAAAATTATCTGTTCATTATTGGATGCAGACAAATGCGAAAAAACGTGACCCAGAAGCTATTGAGAAAATAGAACAAAACCTACAAGGAGCAAAAGTAGGCGTGAGCACGATTTTAGGTGAGGCAAAAATAAGTATCAAAGAATTTTTAGATTTAAAATCTGAAGATATTATTATGTTAAATCAATCGATTGAGGATCCATTGCAATTAACGATTAATCAAGAACCTAAGTTTTATGTCCAGGCTGGAAAATCTAAAAATCGACTATCTGTTCAAGTGATGGAAGAAATTAAAGGGGGGAACAAACATGATGGATGACGGAAAGCTTTCACAGCATGAAATAGATGCTTTATTAAATGCTACAAGTGATTTAGATGATTCCGATGAAAGTGAATCAAACGAAATCGTCGAATCAGATTATTTAACAGTTATTGAAAAAGATACATTAGGTGAAATTGGTAATATTTCATTTAGTAGTGCTGCTACATCTTTATCTGCATTGTTAAATCAAAAGGTAGAAATCACAACTCCAAGCATTTCAGTCATTAAAAAAGATGATTTGTTATCTGAATTTGACTTTGATCTTGTTAGTGTTGAAGTCAAGTACGTTGAAGGATTCTCAGGACAAAATGTGTTTGTTATTAAAGCGACAGATGCAGCGGTTATTTCAGACATCATGCTTGGTGGAGATGGAACCAACCCTGATATGAATATGACTGAGATTCATTTAAGTGCTGTGCAAGAAGCGATGAATCAAATGATGGGTGCTGCAGCGACGAGTATGTCAACAATCTTTAATAAAAAAGTTGATATTTCGCCACCTAATATTGAACAAGGTGATGCAGCTAAAAAAGCGAGTACTGAATATATAAATGAAGAGATTTTTGTTCAAGTATCCTTCCAATTAAAAGTAGGAGAATTGATTGATTCAAGTATTATGCAATTAATCCCGTTTCCATTTGCAAACGAGTTAGTAGCTGAATTGTTGAATCCAAAAGATGATACGGAAGAATCGACTGATGATGCAGTAATAGAAGAAATTGAGCAGACGATTGAAGAAGAAATTCAAACTAAGCCAACTGAACCTGCATCACCACAAGTAAAAAATGATGCTACGTCGAGTTCGCAAAAGAACACGAATCATCAATCCGTGGCGCATACAAAACAAGAAGAACCACAACATTTAGGACAAGCTGTGGCAGCAAATTCAACCGTTCAAGAAGCGAATTTCTCTGAGTTTGACGAAGTGACATTAAATAAAACAGAACACCGCAACTTAGATATGCTACTAGATATTCCGTTAAAAGTAACTGTTGAACTAGGCAGAACTGAAAAGTCTATTAAAGATATTTTAGATTTATCAGCTGGTTCCATTATTGAATTAGACAAACTTGCGGGCGAACCAATTGATGTTTTTGTAAATGAAAAACTGATTGCCAAAGGTGAAGTCGTGGTGATTGAAGAAAACTTTGGAGTTCGTGTGACTGATATTGTTAGTCAAACAGATCGACTGTTGCACTTAAAATAATATACTTTATTAACATTAGGGGGAAAAAACATGTCAAATATTTTAATTGTAGATGATGCAGCTTTTATGCGTATGATGATTAAGGATATTTTAACTAAAAATGGATTTACCGTTGTAGGGGAAGCAGAAAACGGAGCTGAAGCTGTTGCGAAGTATGAAGAATTAAAACCGGATCTTGTTACGATGGATATTACGATGCCGGAAATGGATGGGATTACTGCGCTTAAAAAAATTAAAGAAATGGATTCAAGTGCAAGAATTTTAATGTGTTCAGCAATGGGGCAACAAGCAATGGTGATTGATGCTATTCAAGCGGGTGCTAAAGATTTTATTGTGAAGCCATTTCAAGCAGATCGCGTAATTGAAGCTATTGAAAAAGCATTAGGTTAAATATTTATGCGTATGTTGTCGAAAAAGCAATGCCTCGTAGCCCTTTTATTACTATCTGTATATTTGTTTACTATTGCCTCTCCTGCTCTCGCTAAATCAACAAGTGTGTCAGACTGTTTAGATGGTTCAAGCGATTGTGAAGAGGTGGATGGTTCAAAGCAGAATAATGATCAAACAGATCGTGCTGTAAATAACAATGAGAAGGATACAGATAATGCTGATGGTATAGGAGAAAATACTACATCCATTTTTATGAGCTTTTTAAAAATGATCATCGCCCTTGCTATCGTTTTGATAATGATTTATGGCTTACTCAAATTTTTAAACAAAAGAAATAAATCTGTTCAAAAACTAGGAAACTTGGAAAACCTTGGTGGTATTTCAGTAGGTACAAACAAATCAGTGCAAATCATTCGAGTCGCAAATAAATTTTATTTAATCGGTGTTGGAGATAATGTTGAAATGTTACAAGAAATTGATGAATCTATGATTCAAGAAGAGTGGTTGACTGAGAATAAACATGTAACAGATCAAAAAGGGATATTAGATAAGTTATTTAATAGTCAGAGTAAATCGGATTCATCGTCTAAACAGTCGTAT
>DVIO01000050.1 GCA_018711205.1 Candidatus Avamphibacillus intestinigallinarum
CATTTTTGTCTTCCAATCCTGTTTACGTTCAATAAGTCCATCTTTTTCAAGACGACCAAGCATACGTGAAATCCCACCTTGTGTGACCGTGATTTTTCCTGCTAACTCACACTGTGTTAATGGTTCATAGAGCGAAATTTGCATTAATACATCAAATTGAGCAGTTGTTAAGTCAAATTGCTTTAAAAATTCATTTGAGAGTAGATTACTTTGTTGGGTAAACCGTGTAATGCGCAGCCAAATTAATGAACCTCGAGTATGATTTTTCACAACATCACTCCTTCTTGCTATTATCAATTTAACACTAAACTGATAATATTGCAACATTACTGTTTCTGATTATTAATATGTTGTAAATTGCAGCAACGTAAGACTTGAATAACATACCAATTCATAAAGATGATAAGTCCCAAGCACAAATCCTCTATCCATATTAAAACCCTAGAAATGATTTCTAGGGCTTACATTTACCTTTATGTTTCGGTTTTTTATATTGCAAAGCTTGATGGCTATCCCCTACACCTTGTACAGTTGGGTCTGTCACCGTATTAAATACTGAGATGATCACGAGTCCTAATAAATACGGATTGCGATATGCTTCAACGATTAAATCCCATAATGTCTTCCAAGTCGTAATGTCTGCTGGACTCAAACCGACATACGCTAGTATTGGTGTAATCGCAGCTAAAACGGTTTGTCCGATAAATACAGGGTTACGTAACCGTACCTTCCAGTTAATTTTCATCATGATCGCCCCTTGATTATAATATGTGTTCCTCATAATAGAGGAACGGCAAGCGACATCCTTCGACTCAGCTAATGACATCTTGATGATTTCATATTAAGATGGTGTAAGGCTTTATCATACATATTATGTTTAGGAGCGGTATACATAATGAAAAACAAATATTTAGGTGAAGGTCTTAGTATCTTCCAATGGTTTATCTTTTTATTAGCAAATTCAATCGCATTGCCGATTGTCATTGGGGGCGCTTTCCAGCTCTCAGCTGACGAAATTGCTTCACTGATGCAACGTGTATTCTTCGTCGTAGGCATCAGTTCCTTTATTCAAGGATGGATTGGCCATCGTCTCCCACTTGCTGATGGTCCTGCCGGTTCTTGGGTAAGTATTTTTGTCATTCTTGCTGATATTTCTATCCAACAAGGTCAAGCAGCAAGAGACGCTCTACCTTTATTAGAAAGTGGGATTATTGTCGCTGGGGTTATTTTACTTGTCCTTGGCTCATTAGGTGTCGTGCAAAAAATTCTCTTTTTATTTACACCGCTTGTGACAGGATCTTTCTTACTCTTACTCGCTTTACAATTAAGTGGGGTATTTTTAGAAGGAATGCTCGCCGTGTCTGAGGATACATTACGACCTGATTATGGCATGGCGCTTATTTCATTTGGTGTATTTGCCTTGATTATTTTAATGTCAAATAAGGGACGTGGCTGGGTTAAAAGCTATGCAGTCCTCATTGGAATCTTAATTGGTTGGGGACTTGCTTTATTAACGGGAAAAGCATCTATCTACGCAGCTACTAATACTTCGGTTATGAGCTTACCGAAAATGTTTGCTTGGGGGTTACCTGAGTTGAATGCTGGTATGATTGTCACGGCAATTTTGTTTACTTTTTTACTCATTGCTAATACCATTGCAGCTGTAACAGCTGTCCAACAAAATGTAGAGCAAGGTACAAAAGGTCTCGATAAAACAATTAATCGTGGTATTTTTGCTGGTGGTCTTTCGCATTTTCTTTCTGGTGGTATGTCAACGATTGCAGTTGTCCCCCTACCCGTTACAGCAGGATTTATTCAAATTACTGGTCAAAAACGAAAATCACCATTTTTATTTGCAGCGATTTTACTGGCATTGTTAGCTCTTTTACCATCAATTGTTCATATTCTTGCACTATTACCAGGTCCAATTGCAAATGGTGCGCTCATGGCTTCTTTCATTAATATGATTGGCATTGCCTTAAAATCTATCTCACAAGATCCACTAACAGAACGCAGGTTAACCATATTAGGGATTACCTTCTTAATCAGTATCGGTCTCATGTTTTTACCAGATGGTGTGTTTGCAACACTACCCGCTATTATGCAATATGTAGTCAATAACGGCTTACTGGTTGGTACAATCATTGTCATTTTACTTGAGCAATTATGGAAAGAACCAAACATAAATCAAGCCTCTTCGTAAAGAAAAAGCATCTGCGTTTCCAGCAGATGCTTTTTCTTATTTATATTGAATTAATGTATATTTTTTCTTACCACGTCTAATAATCGTGTATTTATCTTCAATACGATCGTCTGTATTCAGAACATGTTGAACATCTTGATTACGTTCACCATTCACATAAATCGCACCATTGGTAATATCTTCTCTAGCTTGACGTTTAGATGGCGATATTCCAGCTTGTACAAGTAAATCAACTAAACCGACTTCCCCATTGTCAATTTCATAAGTCGGAACATCTTTAAAGCCTGTTGAAATATCATGGGCTGATAATTGCTTTAAATCACCACTAAACAACGATTCTGAAATTTTAATTGCTTGCTCCAATGCCGCTTCATCATGAACAAACTTCGTCATTTCTTCAGCTAACCGTTTTTGGGCTTCACGTTTTCCAGGATTTTCATTGAAATGCTGCTCAATTGCTTCAATTTCCTCAACCGGTAAAAATGTGAAATATTTCAAGAACTTCACCGCATCACGGTCATCCGTATTTAACCAAAATTGGTAAAATTCATAGGGACTTGTTTTCTCAGGGTCTAACCAAACAGCGCCTCCTGCAGTTTTTCCAAACTTTGTCCCGTCTGCTTTTGTAATAAGTGGAACAGTTAGACCAAATACGTTTACCTCTTCACCAGCTTCGATATCGCGTTTTCTTCGAATCAATTCCATACCAGCTGTAATATTCCCCCACTGGTCACTTCCACCAAGCTGTAATGAAACATTTTCCTCTTCATTTAATTTTAAGTAATCATAGGATTGCATTAACATATAGCTAAATTCTGTAAATGTAATACCTTGTTCAATACGAGTTGAAACAGAATCCTTTGCTAGCATGTAATTGATACTAAAATGTTTACCAATATCACGTAAAAAGTCGATGATTGACATATTATGTAGCCAGTCATAGTTATTACGTGCAACCGCTGCATTATCACCCTCATCAAATTTCAGTAATTTTGCTAATTGATTTTCTAAACTGCGTGCAAATCCCATCACGACTTCTGTTTCATTTAAAGAACGCTCTGTCGAACGACCACTCGGATCCCCAATCATACCTGTACCACCGCCAATTAAAGCAATCGGTTTATGACCACTATCTTGGAAACGTTTCAACATGGTCACAGGTAATAAATGCCCGATATGTAAACTATCAGCTGTTGGGTCGAATCCACAATATAAGCTCACCTGTTGCTCTTTTAAATGTTGTGCTAACCCTTCTCGATCTGTTGTTTGTTGAATTAGACCTCTTTTTTCTAATTCATTTAAAATGTCTTGCCCCATCTAAAATCATCTCCCCTTATTAAATTTAAACACAAAAAAATCCCATCCCAAAAAAGGGACGAGATGTAAACTCGTGGTACCACCCTTGTTACATGATCATTCATGTCACTTTAGGTTTGTTAACGATGTGTGTATCACCGTTTCTTAATTCATTAAGAAAACCACTCCAAATTGTAATTCATCCACAAATTTGTATCAGCTTACACCAGCCGCTGATTCTCTACAAAACAGTGATTTGTGACTACTTCGATTTTTCATAGTAGCGTGCAATATAAATAATGTCTTAACTATTTTTATCATATGTTTTCTATTTATGCAACCATATTTCTTAACTAGCGAACAGGGTATTCAATAGAATTCTACCCACAATTTGTAGTAAATCAACGAATATTTTATGATGGTTAGACGATTCTACATTAATTGACAATATGCTATAATGAGACATGAATTCAGGAGGTATCATTGTGAAATTTAAACAAAATAAACATGATAAGCATATAGACAGCCCTGACGAGCAAAAACGTTCATGGCCAAGACTTATATTCAAAAGCATCAAGAACTTATTTTTATTCTTTTTAGCATTTTGTTTTATTAGTGGTTTCTTTGTGCTTGGCTTTGGTTCAGGTTACTTCGCCTCACTTATTAAAGATGAGCCAATTAGAGACTACGAAACTATGAAAAAAGACATTAATGATTATGAAAAAACGTCAAAGCTTTATTTTGCTGGCGATCAATATTTTGAAGACGTTTCCTCAGATATCCACCGGGAACAAATTAAGTTAGATAAAGTTCCTGAAGTGTTAAAAAATGCCGTGCTCGCTACAGAAGATGAAGATTTTTATAATCATAAAGGTATTGAACCAAAGGCGATTATGAGAGCCGGAATTCAAGAAGTGACACATGCAGATATTCGCACAGGTGGGAGTACATTAACGCAACAATTAATCAAAAATCAAATTTTAACCAATGAAGTTTCTTTTGACAGAAAAGCTAAAGAAATTTTGCTTGCATTACGTGTAGAGAATTTCTTCTCAAAGGATGAAATTTTACAAGCCTATTTAAATGTCATTCCTTATGGTAGAGAAGCTTCAGGACGTAATATTGCTGGTATCAAAACAGCTGCAAACGGTGTATTCGGAATAGAGCCCAAAAAACTAAACTTACCACAAGCAGCCTATTTAGCCGGACTTCCACAAAGTCCAACATACTATACGCCATACTTACAAAATGGAGAAATAAAAAGTAAAGAAGATTTAGAGCCAGGTATTAAACGCATGAAGTATGTCCTAAAGCGTATGCGACACGTCGGTTTTATTAGTGAAAAAGAATACACAGAAGCATTGGACTATGATATTACAAAAGACTTCGAGAAAAAATCGAACTTACCAAATGAAAAATATCCTACTTTAGTGTATGAGGCTGAAACAAGAGCACGTGATATTTTAATGGAGCAATTTGCAAAAGAAGATAAACTATCTATGAAAAAATTAAAAGATGATAAAAAACTCTATGAAAAATATTACAAAAAAGCAGATGTTGCCTTAAGACGTGAAGGATATCAAATCCATACAACAATTAATAAAAAAATGTTTAATAAAATGCAAAAAGTAGCTAAAGATTATAAGTATTATGGACCTGACAAACCAGAAACGGTAAAAGATGAAAAAACAGGTAAAAATAAAGAAGTTAAAGAGTCGATTCAAGTTGGCTCCATTTTAATTGAAAATAAAACAGGAAGAATTATTAGTTTTGTCCCATCTCGTGGGTTCAGTGAGGAAAATGAATTAAATTACGCAACAAGAACCCACCGTCCAAATGGTAGTACAATGAAACCTTTACTCGATTATGCACCTGCTATGGAAAAAGGTTACTTGCAACCAGGTGATACTGTTGCAGACGTACCAACATCATTTGATGGTTGGAAGCCGGAAAACTACGGCAGTGGTACCCATGGTCTCGTGTCAGCACGAGAGGCATTAAAAAATTCATATAATATTCCTGCCGCCGGTATTTATGTTGATATGCTGAAAAAAGGTGACACGCCTTCCAAAGATTATTTAGAAAAAATGGGGATTAATAATTTAAAAGAAGAAGATCATACGAATGCATCTATGTCCCTTGGTCAACCATCGCGAGGGATTACTGTTGAAGATAATACAAATGCCTTTGCAACCTTTGCCAATGATGGGAAATTTGTAGATGGGTATATGATTGAAAAGATTCTAGATAATGAAGGAAAAACCGTTTACGAGCATAAACCAGATTCAGTTAAAGTGTTCTCACCACAAACAAGTTATTTAACACTGGATATGATGCGTGATGTGATCAAAAGTGGTACAGGATCTTATTTAAACTCGCAATTAAAATATTCAGACGTTGATTGGGCTGGTAAGACCGGAACATCACAAAACTGGGAAGACGCATGGTTTGTAGCAAGTAATCCAAATGTTACTTTTGGAACATG
>DVIO01000051.1 GCA_018711205.1 Candidatus Avamphibacillus intestinigallinarum
ATGAAAATTCCCTCCATGCTTATTGTCAATAACGTTTACGAGCTGATCTGGTCCAGCAGCATATTCAACCGCTTCATTAACATCACGACTATTCGTTGCCGCAAAAATTAGAAAAGCACCGACAAGATCAATTGGCTCAAACATTTTCTTTTTCCAACGAATTTCATTCGCTTTATATAAACGATACAGCTCCGGGTCAATGTCTGGAGCTATGACAGTAACCTGTGCTCTTGATTGCAATAGACGCTTTACCTTTCGTACTGCAATAGATCCTCCACCAATCATCGCGACTTGCTTATTCTCTATTTGCAACATCATTGGATACGATTTCATGACGAACCTCCTAACCAATCATTAAGCTACTTTCAACTAATTCGATTGTTCTTTCTTTTAGCACATCAACAAGATTTATATGGTAACCTAGGCTATCACATAAAATAACCTCTTTTTCTTCATCTTCAATACATTCGATTCGTTCTGATATTTCATTCATTAATATACCTTGGAATAATAAATATGGAATCACGAAGATTTGTTTATGTTGCGTCTTCAACATATGCTCCAAGCCTTCCTCAAAATGAGGGGTCGCACCATACATGAAACATGTTTCTACACATTGAAACGTATGTAGGGATTCTAAGCTCTTTGCAACATTTGTTAAATCTCGCTTCACATCTGGGTCACTACTCCCTCTGCCGATAAGCAACACTGCTGCATCTTGTTTAGGAGAGGGAACTTTTTCTAAAACACGATCAAGTAAGGCTGCATTAATCTTTTCATGAACGCCAAACGGACGACCGTATTTAAAGTAAATACTCGGAAACGCCTTTTTCACTTCTTCTATGGCTTCTGGAATATCAAACTTTGCATGAACCGCGGTTAATAATAAGATAGGTACAATTGAAATAGTTGTTGCCCCTCGCTTAACACAACGTTCAACACCTGTTCTAATATCCGGATCAGCTAATTCAAGAAAACATATTTCTTGAATCGGTACATCGATACTTTTCTTCGCTTTTTCAATGAATTCAATCGCCTCTTGGACACCAGCCTTAACACGACTTCCATGACCAATATATAAAACAGCTTCCATTCCCTCTCCACCTCCGTTATTGCACAAGTGCTGTGATTTCCGAATTTATTCTATCCTCAAACCATTTCAGCTCTTCTCTTAATTTCACAACTTCACCAACAACAATCATACTTGGATTTTCGATTCGTTCTCTTTTCGTTACCTCAACAATCGTATCTAATGTTCCAGTTACCGTCCGTTGACTTTCCGTTGTCCCCCAATGAACTAATGCAACTGGTGTCGAAGATGGTTTTCCATGTTTTTTTAATTGCTCGGTAATATACGGAAGATTACCGACACCCATGTAAATTGCCAACGTATCAACACCTTTTGCTAACGCTTCCCACTGTATATCTTCCTGTTCATTATCTTTTGTATGGCCTGTTACAATGGCATAGCTTTGACTCAATTCACGATGCGTGACAGGAATCCCAGCATATGCAGGTGCTGCTATGCCTGATGTAATGCCTGGAATCACTTCATACTGAATGCCTTTTTCTTTACATGCGGCTGCTTCTTCGGCACCACGTCCAAAAATAAATGGATCGCCACCCTTTAACCGCGTCACGATTTTCCCTTCACTTGCAAACTGAACAATAAAATGATTAATTGTTTCTTGCTTCATCGTATGATAATTCGGGAGCTTCCCACAATAGATGAGCTGGGCATCTGGACGTGCATAAGCTAATAATTCTTGGTTTACGAGTCGGTCGTATAAAATAACGTCCGCCTCTTCAATGCAGCGCATACCTTTTACTGTAATCAACTCCGCATCACCCGGACCTGCTCCAACTAAATATACTTTACTCATCTCTTGTACCCCCATTATCTTCATTATACTTTTACGTTTTCAGTAGCTAACCCTTCAATCAATACCTTAACGACTTCCGTACGTGAAAATGTCGCTGGTGGATGTTCACCGTTTTTCAGCATCGCACGTACTTTTGTTCCAGATAAAATGACATGGTCTTCTTTATCATGTGGGCATGTTTTAGCTGTTGCCATATTGCCACACTTGTTACAATAAAAGCTATGTTCAAAGAATAATAACGTTATGCCTAACTCTTCTTTTGTGAAATTAGAAAATATCTTTTGTGCATCATAGGTTCCGTAATAATCACCGACTCCTGCATGGTCTCTTCCGACGATAAAATGCGTACATCCGAAGTTTTTGCGAACCATGGCATGAAACACAGCTTCTCTTGGCCCTGCATAGCGCATCGCGGCAGGAAACACGCCTAAAAATGCATGATTTTTCGCATAATATTGATCTAATAACACTTCATAACTTTTAAGTCTCACATCCGCCGGGATATCATCTTTCTTCGTCTCCCCGACAAGCGGATTTAAAAATAAACCATCAACGATTTCCAGTGCTGATTTTTGAATATATTCATGCGCACGATGGACAGGATTTCTTGTTTGGAAACCAACAACCGTCTTCCAACCCCGATCTGCAAATGCCTTGCGTGTTTCTTCGGGCTTGTAATAATAATCGACAAACTCACCATCTACCACTCGCTTAATTAAAGTAACTGGCCCTGCTACATACACATCATCACGATCAAATAATTTCTTAACGCCAGGATGAGCCAATTCCGTAGTTTGATAAACATTCTCTGCTTCTTTTGTTTTGTCCGGTGTGAAAATCTCCTCAACTTCAATAACACCGTATACAACGTCATTACGCGAGAGCTTAATCGTTTCACCAATTTCCAACGTATCTGCCACTTCTTTTGAAATCGGCAACTGAATCGGAATACTCCATGGTTCACCTGTTGCTAGCTTCATACGTTCAACAACTGAATCATAATCTTTTTTCGTTAAAAATCCGGTGATTGGACTGTACGCCCCTACGCCAATCAATTCCAAATCACTTAAAGCCATATCATCGATTTCGATCGACTTTTCAATGTTTGATACGTCATAATTCGGATGATAACGGTTAATGAGCGTACCTCCGTGCGGTTGAATTAATGTCATGTAAACGTCTCCTTCTTTATAAATTTACAGATCGTGGAAATTCGTACCGTCTGTCGTTTCTTTGACATAGCCTGAACGAATAACAAAATCTCCTAAATGTTCGGCTTCATAACGATTTTTCGCATAATCTTTAATGAGTGGATCTAGTTCAGCTAGAATTTCCTTTTCTCCGATGTTTTCTCGATATAATTTATTTAATCGTTGGCCAGCAAAGCCACCACCTAAATACATGTTGTATTTACCAGGTGCTTTACCGATAAAGGCTATTTCTCCTAACGCTGGTCTAGAGCACCCATTCGGGCAACCAGACATACGAATCGTAATTTCTTCATCCCGCAAACCATTTTCATCTAAGATGACTTCAATCTTTTCAAGTAATTCTGGTAAATAGCGTTCTGATTCAGCCATCGCCAGACCACATGTCGGAAATGCCACACACGCCATTGAGTTTCGTTTCAGTGCTGTATACTGTTCACCATTGGTTAAGCCATACAGCGTAATTAAAGCTTCGATTTTTTCCTTTTGATCTTCTGGCACGTTTGCGATAATTAAGTTTTGATTCGCAGTTAAACGAAAATCCCCTTCATGCACTTTGGCAATTTCTCGTAGGCCAGTCATCATTGGATAATCTTCTTCATCTTTCACACGGCCATTTTGAATAAAGAAGGTGAAATTCCATTTACCGTTTATACCTTTAACCCAGCCATAACGGTCCCCATTATCATCAAACGTATAAGCCTTCACTTCTTCTAGTTCATAGCCTAAACGTTCAGACAACTCATACTTCAGCCAATCAAGACTTCTGGCATCTATCGTATATTTAAAACGAGCATTTTTACGCACAGAACGATTCCCAAAATCACGTTGAATGGTGATGATCTTCTCAGCAACATCAACAATTTGTTCTGGTTTAATGAAACCAATTTCACGGCCTAATTGTGGGTATGTAGCTGTATCGCCATGCGTCATCCCCATACCACCACCAACGGTTACGTTAAATCCTTCCAATTGGTCATCCTTTAAAATCGCAATAAATCCTAAATCTTGTGAATACACATCAATATCATTTGATGGTGGCACCGCTATACCAATTTTAAATTTACGAGGCAAATATAATTTCCCATACATCGGTTCTTGTTCTTCAGCAGATTCCTCTGTTTTACCACTGTCGACAACTTTTTCTCCATCAAGCCAAATCTCATGATAAGCCTTTGTGCGTGGTGATAGGTAACTGCTTAATTCACTCGCGATATCATAGACTTCTTGATGTACCTCCGATTGATACGGGTTCGGATTACACATCACATTACGGTTCACATCTCCACAAGCCGCTAACGTATCGAGCAATGAATCATTAATACTTTTTATACTTTTTTTCATATTCCACTTCAAAATACCGTGCATTTGAAAGGCTTGACGTGTCGTTAATTTAAGCGTTCCGTTGGCATATTTATTTGCAATAGCATCCATTTGTAGCCATTGCTCAGCGGTTGCAACGCCACCTGGTGCGCGCACACGCACCATGAATTGATAAGCAGGTTCGAGCTTTTGCTTCTGTCTTTCTAGACGTAAATCTCTATCATCTTGTAGGTAACTTCCGTGGAATTTCATCAAACGGTTATCCCAATCAGGTATCCCTGAAGTTACAGGATTTTCAAGTTGCTCTACTAATGTACCGCGCAAATAATTTGTCGTATCTTTGATCTGTTCAACATCACTCGGCGGTCCGTGATCAATATGTGGATCAAAGCCAAAATCTGGTTTTGTTTTTGACATGAGAGATGCTCCTTTCATTGTTCAACATTAATATACATCTCGTAGGTAACGTTTTTCTTGTTGCATTGTTTTCAAATAAGCCTCTGCTTCTTCTGGTGTTTTACCACCTTCGTTTTCAATGATTTGGAGTACCGTATCATGGACATCTTTTGCCATGTACTCTTCATCACCGCAAATATATAGTGCAGCACCCTTTTCTAACCATTCATATAACTCTGCTGCTTTTTCTTTCATTTTATGCTGTACATATACCTTTTCCTCTCCATCACGTGAAAAGGCAACATCTAACTTCGTCAAGACACCATCTTCAAGCCAATTTTGCCATTCGACCTGATATAAGAAATCAGTGACATAGTGCTGATCGCCGAAGAATAGCCATGAATCACCTTGAGCATCCTTTTCTTCACGCTCTTCCATGAACGATCTAAACGGAGCAATCCCTGTACCTGGGCCAACCATAATAATTGGAGTTTCCGGATCTTCAGGTAAACGGAATTGGTCATTCTTCTGTACATAAATCGGTAACGTATCACCCGGCTCAATATTTTCAGCAAGATGAACTGAGCAGACGCCATCTCGTTCACGGCCATGTGCTTCATAACGAAGAGCGCCAATTAATAAATGAACCTCTTCAGGATTTGCTTCTAAACTACTTGCGATAGAATATAAGCGAGCCGGCATTTTGCGCAAAATATCTGTGACTTTTTCTGCTGATAGATTTTGTAATGAATAATCTTTAATCA
>DVIO01000052.1 GCA_018711205.1 Candidatus Avamphibacillus intestinigallinarum
AGATTCAGTAAACGAACAGAACGCCGATGAAGCAAGTGATGAGCAAGAGGGAAATTCATGAAATAAACTTTAAGATGTTAACCTACAAAGTTCGCTTATTTGTCACAATTTTGATATGATAATTACGAAAATACAAAAATGCTTTACATTGTGATGTACATAACATAATTCTTAAATGAAACGGAGTAAGGCTTTAATTTAAGAAAAAAGGAGAGATTATTGATGTATTCAAAACCCAAAATTGTCATACTTGGTGCAGGATATGCAGGCATTATGACTGCAAAGCGTTTAACGGAAAAATTATCTATTCCAGAAGCGGAAATTACTTTAGTGAATAAGCATAATTATCACTATGAAACAACTTGGTTACATGAAGTAGCTGCAGGCACAATTAACCCAAATCAAGCACGTGTATTATTAAGAGATGTTGTAAATACAAATCGTGTAAATCTAGTCTATGATACGGTTGAAAAAGTGGATAAAGATAACAAGAAAGTATTACTAGAAAATGGCGAACTAGATTATGATATTCTAGTCTTCTCACTAGGCTTTGAATCAAACACATTTGGCATAAAAGGTATGGAAGAAAATGCATTTGCCATTTCAGACATTGATTCTAGTCGTGCCATTAGTCAACATATTGAATATCAATTTGCTAAATTTAACACTTCAGAGGAACAAGATGAGTCAAGTTTAGCAATCTTAGTCGGCGGTGGTGGTTTCACAGGTATTGAGTTACTAGGTGAGCTTGTTGAGAAGGTGCCACAATTATGTAAAAAGTATGATATTGATCGTAGTAAAGTACGTATTATTAACGTTGAAGCATCGCCTTCATTATTAGCAGGCTTTGATCCAGAGCTTGTGGAATATGCAAAAGAATCTCTTGAAACTCGAGGAGTAGAATTTTACTTAAACGCAAAAATTACAGAATGTACTACAAACGGTTTCGTTGTCGGAGACGACAATGAAGAGATTAAAGCTGGAACGGTTATTTGGACTGGCGGTGTAACAGGTAACTCTGTACTTGGAAAATCTGGATTTGAACTAAATCGTGGTAAAGTTTCTGTAACAGAAGATCTGCGTGATCCAAATTCTGATCATATCTTCGTACTTGGGGATTGTGCATGGGTGATGAATAAAGAGGCGGGCCGTCCATACCCACCAACTGCACAAATTGCCATTCAACAGGCTGACTATGCAGCAGAGAATATTAAAGCACTACTATATGGTGAGCCATTAAGTGAATTTGTCTTTGATAATAAAGGTACAGTTGCATCATTAGGAAACAAAGATGCAGTAGGTTCCATTTTTGATGACAAAAAATTGTATGGTAAAGCAGCAACCATTATGAAACAAGTGATTGATAACCGTTCATTATTCATGATTGGTGGAACAAAGCTTATTCTTAAAAAAGGAAAGTTTCGTCTATTTTAAATCGGGAAGGAGTATACTAAGATGAAAAATGGTATTTTAGGAGTCTTCTTAGTAGCGGTTAGTGCAATTATTGGCTATGCAGTAGCAAGTCGTTGTGTAGAAGATACGAAAGATTTTAGATAATTATTTGAAAAGCAGTTAGTCTAACTTCATATATGTGACTAACTGCTTTTATTTATGAAGGAGAGGTGTTAGACATGGGAGACATATGGACAGGACCAGCAATGTGGATTTTTTTAGCGATCTTTTTTGTTGCAATCTTAATTATTACATTATATATATTTAAAAAAGAAGAACAAAAGATTAAAAAATTAGAAGAACAAGGCGATAGTTCAGAAGATGAATTACAGCGTTCTTTAGAATATGAAAAACAATCACTTACTTCTAATATACCGGTGTTAACTTGGATTTATGTAATCACCATCGGACTTTCATTATTAGCACTTGTGATTTATATGGTTAAATTTTAATATTTGGTTATAATATGCCCCCTTTTTGTTGCGATATACGATTGTATATATGAAAACAACGTACATGTGTGTTGAACAAATGGGAGGGGTATTTTTTATGGGTAAATATGTATTAATGATTGATCCAGGTCACGGTGGCAATGATCCAGGCGGTGGAACGAATCATTTTTGGAAGGAAAAGGATTTAGCATTAAAAATTTCAAAATATCAATATCATCGTTTTAAAAAGTTAGGATTGGCTGTAACGATGACGAGATATCAAGACGAAACATTGTCTCCTATTGAGCGAACACAAAAAGTACTTGATTCAGATGCTAAATATTGTATCTCAAACCACATTAATGCTGGGGGAGGAGACGGGGCAGAAGTCATTCATTCCATATATGATTCTGGCGCATTAGCAAAAGCCATCACTAAAGAATTACAAGCTGCTGGGCAACATGTTCGTCGGATTTTTACAAGGACACTGCCCAATCATTCATCCCAAGATTATTATTTCATGATGCGTCAAACAGGTTCAGTCATGACAAATATTATTGAGTATGGATTTGCTGATTCCAAAGGCGATGATATTTCTTTATTGCAACATAATTGGCAGAGTCTTGCTGAAGCAGTCGTAAAAGCATTTTGTTTATTTTATGGACATCCTTATAAAAGTGCCAGGAAAACGATTGAAAAGAAACTAAAACAACAAGCTTCTTATTTACATTTACCGAAATTGGCAAAACAATGGCGTGTCTATGATATCGGAATCAAACCGATTAAAGGGAATGAAAAAGGCTTTTTAAGTCCATATAAATTTAAAGGTTTAACATATAAAATACTAGATACAATTGCGCCATATGTCTATCTAATTGAAACGAGAGATTTTGGGAAAGTTCAAATTTATGGTCACCCTTCTACAGGAGCCATAGTCTCTAATCATTAAAATCGAGTTGCGAAGTATTGAAAAATTCAGTACACTAATAAAAACTATTAAAATTGACAAAGACGACATAGGGGAGTCATAGAAGTGGCTGAGAGTGAACATGCTTGTTCTGACCCTTTGAACCTGTTAGTTCATACTAGCGAAGGGAACGTCGCTTTTTTGATGAACACTCTCATGTAAGCAATATGAGTGGATATTCCATCAGGAAGCATCCCTTATATTGCTTTTTTGCGTTTTTTGTCGGGAAAAGGAGAAAATGATGCACTCACGTAAAATTCTTTTTTTAATCGAAATACCAGTGTTTGTCGCGTTTAGTTACATCTTAGATAGTATTCCTTTCTTGAAATTTTCTATATGGGCTCAAGGAGGAAGTATCTCATTGGTTATGATTCCAATTTTTTTATTAAGTTTCCGGTGGGGTCTTAAGGGCGGACTTGTAGGAGGAGCGTTGCTCGGTATATTAAAACTCATCTTAGGTAGGCCGTATATATTAGTACCTTTACAAGGTTTTTTAGATTATGGAGTTGCTTTTACGGTACTTGGGTTTGCAGGTTTGTTTGCGTTTAAGGTTCAACACGCCATTAAAGAGGGGCAATATAAACATGCGCTATGGTTCGTTACATTAGGTGTATTAACTGGATCTACATTAAGATTTTTTGCGCATT
Source organism: Candidatus Avamphibacillus intestinigallinarum (assembly GCA_018711205.1). Lineage (GTDB taxonomy): Bacteria > Bacillota > Bacilli > Bacillales > Amphibacillaceae > Avamphibacillus > Avamphibacillus intestinigallinarum. The sequence continues at coordinate 3,498 of DVIO01000052.1, forward strand.
TTTATGCGGGAGCGGTATTCTTTGGATCAGCTATTGATGGTATGGGCAAATGGCTATTCTCATTTTTATATAATATGTCTTATATTGGACCATCTATATTAATCTGCGCTTTAGCTGTTTTTTACTTAATCAAAAAACAACCACGTTTATTAATTTTAAAATAATCGCTTAATAATATAGACCAAATCATTTGCGAAGCATATTTCTATCATTTTCATACATATATTTAATTTAAACGTCAAATAAGTTTATGAAATGTAAGGACGGGTACTGACATTAATAATATGCATTTTTTAAAAGGTTCCCATATGTTGAAAAAGAAATAGGAGGAATTGACTTTGCAGGAACATACGGTAGTGACCATTGATGGAACAGAATATTTAGTTGAACCAGGTACGAACTTATTAGATTTTATTAAGTCGTTAGACATTAGTATTCCATCTATTTGTTACAATGAATCACTAGGTCCAATTCAAACTTGTGATACATGCGTGGTGGAAATAGATGGTGAGTTGCAACGTGCTTGCGGCACGGTCGTAATGGGTGCGATGAATGTAAATACGCAACTTGATGATGTGAAAGCCTCACAACGTGAAGCACTTGATCGTATTTTAGAAAAGCACGAAATGTATTGTACGGTTTGTGATTATAATAATGGAAATTGTGAGATTCATAATGCAGTAGCAGAATTTGGAATTGAACATCAATCGTATGATTTTAAACCAAAGCCATATGACATTGATCGCTCAAGTCCTTTTTACCGATATGATCCGGATCAGTGTATTTTATGTGGGCGTTGCGTTGAAGTCTGTCAGGATATTGAAGTAAATGAAACGATTCTAATCGATTGGGATAGAGAACAACCTAGAGTAGTTTGGGATAATGATGTACCAATCGATGAATCATCATGTGTAAGCTGTGGACAATGTGTTACAGTTTGTCCGTGTAATGCGCTAATTGAGACAGGTATGGAACGTGAAGCTGGTTTTATGTCAGATCATGAGCCAGGTTTGTTACGTTCGATGATTGATGTCACTAAAAAAGCGGAAACAGGTTATGGTCCTTTATTTGCAATATCTGATTCCGAGGCAGCTATGCGTGAAGAAAGAATTGAAAAAACAAAAACAGTATGTACATATTGTGGGGTAGGATGTACATTCGATGTCTGGACAAAAGACCGTAAAGTATTGAAAGTGCAACCTCAACATGATTCTCCGGCTAACAAAATATCGACATGTGTTAAAGGGAAGTTCGGTTGGGATTATGTAAATTCTGAGGAACGCTTAACCAAGCCATTAATTCGTAAAGATGATGCTTTTGTTGAAGTAGAATGGGATGAAGCATTAAGTTATGTTGCGAAGAGATTTACGGAGATTAAAAAAGAAAAAGGTTCAGATGCTTTAGGATTTATTTCCTCTTCTAAAGCAACGAATGAGGAATCTTATTTAATGCAAAAATTCGCTCGTCAAGTGATTGGAACGAATAATGTGGATAACTGTTCACGTTATTGCCAATCACCAGCAACGGCAGGCTTATTTAGAACTGTTGGGCATGGTGGAGACTCTGGTTCGATTGATGATATTGCAGAAGCAGATATGGTTATGATTATTGGTTCAAATACTGCTGAGGCCCATCCAGTCATTGCGTCTCGTATTAAACGTTCACATAAATTATTTGGCCAAAAATTATATGTATTTGACTTACGTAAAAACGAAATGGGTGAACGGGCAGATCGTTTCTATCAACCGAACCCAGGAACAGACCTTGTATGGTTATCAGCAGTCACAAAATATATTATTGATCAAGGTTGGGAAAAGCGTGAGTTTATCGACAAATGGGTAAATGATTTTGATGAATACTATCAAAGCTTAGAGAAATTTACTTTAGAATATGCTGAAGAAATGACTGGAATCTCTAAAGTCGATTTAATTTCTACAGCCGAACAAATTGTAAGTGTTGACAAAGTAGCTATTTGTTGGGCCATGGGGGTCACACAACATCATTTAGGTAGTGACACGAGTACGGCAATTTCTAACTTATTATTAGTAACTGGAAATTATATGAGACCTGGTACAGGTGCATATCCACTAAGAGGTCATAATAATGTTCAAGGTTGTAGTGATTTTGGTAGTATGCCGAATACATTCCCTGGTTATCAAAGTGTAACAGATGATGACGTTAGAAAACGTTTTGAAGCTGCTTGGGGAAGAGAACTAAAAAGTGAACCTGGTAAGGATAATCATGAAATGATGGTAGCGATTCATGAGGGTACCTTAAATTCCTTATATATTAAAGGTGAAGATACAGGAATTGTTGATGCGAATATTAATTATGTCGCAGCTGCACTTGAAAAAGTAGACTTCTTAGTCATTCAAGACTTATTCTTAACACATACAGCTGAATATGCAGATGTCGTTTTACCAGCAACACCAAGTTTAGAAAAAGAAGGAACCTTTACAAACACAGAAAGAAGAATCCAACGTCTTTACAAAGCGCTAGATCCCGTTGGAGATTCAAAACCAGATTGGGAAATTATTAAGGCAATCGCAAATGAAATGGGGTATGACTGGGATTATGAAAGTCCGGCTGAAATAATGGATGAGGCTGCATCACTTACACCATTATTTGCTGGTGTTTCTTATGACCTATTAGAAGGTTATAACAGTCTTCAGTGGCCAGTTAATGCTGATGGGACAGATACACCGTTGCTTTACACAGAAGGGTTTAATTTCCCAGATGGAAAAGCTAGACTGTATCCATTAGAATATAACTTCCATTATGAAACAGATGAAGAGTATGATTTACATGTTAATAACGGACGTATTTTAGAACATTTCCATGAAGGAAACATGACGTATAGAGTGCCAGGTATTGCTTATAAAGTACCAAACTCATTCTGTGAAGTTTCACCTGAACTTGCTGAAGAAAGAGGCATTCGAGAAGGTGCTGAAGTGAAATTAATTTCACGAGCAGGCGAGGTAACCGTAACAGTTCATATTACCGATCGTGTTCAGGGTAAAGAATTGTATCTACCATTAAATGATAATGGACAATCGGCTGTGAACTATTTAACGGATAATACAGTGGATAAGGATACGAATACGCCGGCTTATAAAGAGATCGCTTGTAAAATGGAAATTGTAACGAGAAAAGGTAAATCACCATTAAAATTGAATAACTATAGAAGAGGTAATCGTCAACCGCAAAAAGGCGTCCGAGTTGAAGATAAGTGGGAACGCAAAGATTATATATTCCCAGGAAGTCAGGTGAGAGATGATGGCTGAACGCATTCAAAAAATAACGAGACTGCATTATACTGAAGAAGAACTCGAAGAAAAAGATCATCAAGAATTGCGTAAATCGCTTAGCGAGAATAAAGACGCTATCTTAAAAGGCATTGAATTTTTAAAGACATTGGAATCTCAGGGAATGCTTGATATGATTGATGCATCATTAAAGCAAAAGGAAGAGATTTTAACGAATGTTGTGACAGAAGCAAATAAAGAACAATATACGGGTATTTTTGAAAATGCTGGGGCTCTGTTATTTTTAATAGGCAAGCTCGATGTTGGAGAAATTGAATCGTTTACGTCTAAACTTAATAATGGACTAAAAAATGCCAATGAAACTGATCCTGATGAAACAACTTCTTTAATGGGATTAATTCGTGCACTTAAAGATCCAGAAATTAATAGGGGTATCGTGACCATGATGAATTTCTTAAAAGGTTTAGGTCAAGAATAAATAAGCAACAAGGCCAAATGATCAATATTTGGCCTTGTTTTTATGTAATCTGCTACACTAGGAGTTATGATCATATAGTCGGAAGGGGAGATAGATTGATGCAAGCTTTAACACAATGTAATGACTCATATGAAATGCGTGACATGCCAGAACCAACGGCAAAAGATGATGAAGTGATTGTTAGGCTTAAATATGCAGGTTTGAACCGACGCGATTTATATATTCCAAAAAGAAGGAACTATGAGGCTACACCCTTAATAGTAGGCTCTGATGGGGCAGGTATAGTGGAATTTGTCGGCAAAGCGGTCAAAAATATAGAGATTGGTGATGAAGTCGTCATAAATCCCTCGTTAAGATGGAAGGAAAATACGGACGCTCCTCCGGAAGGATTCGATATTTTAGGTATGCCTGATGCTGGAACATTTGCAGAAAAAATTGTCATATCAGCAGAACAAGTTGTGAAAAAGCCTGCTCATTTAACTTTTGAAGAGGCCGGTGTGATCGCATTAGCAAGTGTAACAGGTTACCGTGCTATGTTTACAAAAGGTCAATTACAAAAGGGAGAAACTGTCTTTATTCCGGGGGCAGGTAGTGGAGTTGCAACATTTTTAATTCAATTTGCAAAAAATATTGGAGCGCGTGTTATCGTGAGTTCGCGATCTGAAGCAAAACGTGAAAAAGCACTACAAATAGGTGCTGATGTTGCAATCGATACAAATGAAGACTGGATAAATGCTCTGCAACATGAAAAAATTGACTTGATTATTGATAGTGTTGGTGGACAAACCCTTAACCGTGATTTGGACATTTTAAAACAAGGTGGTCGACTTGTTATTTTTGGTTCTACAACAGAAGAAGATGTAGAAATTAACTTACGAAAAATTTTTGCTAATCAATTTCAATTAATCGGTACAACAATGGGGTCAAAAGAAGAATTAGAAGCAGCACTTCATCATATGGAAATGTATGATATGCATCCGATAGTTGATTCAGTGTATACTTTGAAAGATGGAATAAAGGCCATTGAAGCATTACAAAAAAGTAAATCTTTTGGTAAAATTGCGTTTAAAATCGAATCATAATTTGAATATAAATACTCCTACTAAATTTAGTAGGAGTATTTATATTTTAAATCATTAGAATAGAGTAAAAGGGTAAGATGAGCACTGCAATGGCTAAAATGATTGCAAATATGGCCCCACTTTTATTATGATTCATCCAATAGGAACCAGCTAAAAAAATGGTATATCCAAAAACTGTAAGCATCGTTAACCAGGCTAAATAAACAATCATTTTTTAATCTCCTTATAATGAGGAACAGATTTTTGTCTACCATAATCGCCTATTTTTATTTTGACATCAAAGGATACGTCCATGTTTGGATATTTCTTTAGCCAATTAAATTGTTCATAGTTTTGTAAAGTTAGAAATTTCTTTCGCGCATGTAATGACCAACCAAATGGTTGAGCTTTAAATTCCTCTTGAGTTCTCTTCGTTAATTGTTGCATGTCTTTTTCGAATTTCCGCTTTAAATAGGATTTAAGTTTTTGTCGATTTTTTTCTTTACTATAATTAGTCATACTATGATTGGTTAAAATCTCCAAAAATATCGGTACCTCTATATGAATTTTTTCCGGTTTTTCGTCAAAATTCATCTGTATCTTTGTTTTAGAAATTTTATTTATTTTTACAGCAATATCATATTTGGAATTAAAGGGATCTTTAAAGTCTGAAATAAATTCTCTCCTTGGTAACGTATTATTTAAAAGAAGTGCAATCCGGGTTTCTTCACCAGATAGTTTGCCGACCATTTTTCCATTTTTAAAAACAGCACTCCCGCTAAATTGAGAACCTCTATTAGTCGCTTGTGGATTATCTTTTTTTTCACTTGAACCATTTAAATTAGTTTTTTTTGAAGGTTTAAATTTATCAGTATAAATCGATAAAAATACGTCTGATCCTGCTTCGGTAATTCTAAAATAATTAAGTAGCTCCGAGTTTGGAGGCGATAGTCCGACAAGATTGGACTGATCAATTTTGAGTTGCCAATATTTATGAGGCCGTGGCTCTAATATAGACTTCTCATTTTTTCTAAATAATTTCTCTGGTGTATCCTTAGATACAATCAGTTCGATATCACGTCTGATTTCCGAGTCTTTTGCAGCGTCATAAATCCATCGAATGAATTCATTATCCTTAGCAAGTTTTTCTGAAATGACAATATGTTCTAGCATTGTATACGTAGCTGTTTTAGGTAGTATGGTATCGGCCAAATTTTTAACGGTTATGAAATCGGTCGCACGTAATGTGATGATTTTTTGAGAAGGGGATTGTGTTTCTCCACCTTCTTGCTGTGTACCGAATTCAGGATTGGAAATCAATAAGGTGACATCTAATGTATTATCATGATCATTCGCTTTATCTAACCCAATTGCGATGATATAAGACTGTTGCTCAATCTCTTTTAAATCCCAACAACCTGTTAAAAAGAGAAGGCTTATGCCCATAAGAAACAAATGTTTAAACATTTAATTTCTCTCCTTTACTCTTAAAGCGTATCCATAAAATAACTGTTAGTAAGAAGAAGAAAATGGTTAAGAATGTCACTTGTTGTGTTTTAAATTGTGAAAAGACAAAGGGTGCATTCATTGGAATCAAACAGATAAAACCATAAATGGTTGCTAATGGTGGTGCCAAATATCTTGGTTTATCAATTTTGAAGAGCCTTCCAATAAGGATTAAATTTAAATATAAATAAACCGAGAAACGTATAAATGTAATAATGATAAAAAATGGGAAGAACAATGTTTCGACGTTTGTTAAAAAGCCTAATGAAATATAACGAATCACTTCATGATAAGGAAAGCTTAAATGTGTAATCGCTTTATAATCGAATAAAATTAAATAGGCGAGTATCGCTAAGAGAATTTCAAAAACGATTATAATAAAGCCAATCCATGTGCCTCTTATAAACGCTTTTTTGGAGCGCACAATTGTAGTGAAAATTAAAAAATATAAAAAATCAAAATAAATAGATGTATTTTTCACACCGACTTTGATGGCATTCCACTCACCATTACCAAACAGGGGATAAATAAAAGAAGTCTCTCCGTGTCCAATGGTTAGAATAAGCGACGTAAGAAAAACAACCTGAGTTAAAACTAGGAGGATCCACGCTGCTCCTCCTAGTGGTTGAATGCCTTTAATACTAGCGTACATCACAATAATGAGCGTAGCGAAACAGATAATAAAAATGGGTGTATTGCGGTAATACATTGTGGAAACTAGATCTGTATTAATCCCCAACTCAACAATCGTATGAATGGAGAGGTTAAGCCATAGGATAAAAATAATCATCCAACCGAAAAATTTACCACATAATATCTCAATGACATCGAGTAAATTTTTATCTTCGTAAGATAATACGATTTTACTAATGATATAAAATAATATCATCGCACATATTCCTGCAATTAACGAACCCATCCATGCCGCATTACCAATTTCCTGATATAAGCGAACAGGCATACTATCAGCTAGTTTCGGACTAACCGTTAAGATGATTAATGCTGTATATTCACGTATTCCAATTTTACCCTGAGTCTTAAGATTCATTACTTGTACCCCGTTTAATTTCATCTTTTGGTTTAAGCTGTCCGGAGCGCCATTTCTCTTTCTTTAAAATCGAACGCATAACGGTATCTTTTGCTCCCTTGAATTTTGGTGTAATAGGTGCTAAATAAGGAATGCCAAATGAATTCATCGCAGCAAGATAAATTAATATCATTGCGAATAAAATAGCCATACCGTATATACCGAATAATCCTGCAGCAATAATAAAAAATGCACGTAAGATCCGAACTGTATAGTTTAGTTCAATATCGCCAATAACAAATGAACAAAGACCACTTAAGGCAACAACAATAATGACAATTGGACTTACAATATTTGCCTCAGTCGCAGCCTGTCCAAGAATAATCGCTCCTACAATTCCAATTGTAGGTCCAATCGGACTCGGAACCCGTAAGCCAGCCTCCCGAATCAATTCAAAGGATAACTCCATTAGGAATACTTCTATAAAGGCAGGAAACGGTACTTTTTCGCGAGTTGAAGCAATTGCTAGTAATAAATCAGGTGGAATCATTTCTGCATGAAAACTTGAAACAGCAACATAAAAACCTGATGCAAATAATGTTAGAAATAAAGAAAGATATCTTAACACCCTTGTAAAATAACCAAAAAAGAATTTTAAATAATTATCATCTGGCCCATGTAAAAAGGACCAAAAAGATGAAGGCATTATTAAA
>DVIO01000053.1 GCA_018711205.1 Candidatus Avamphibacillus intestinigallinarum
CCTAAATGTAAATTATATTTTCCTGGTGCTTTACCAATGAATCCTATTTCTGCTAACGCTGCTCGTGAGCATCCATTCGGGCAGCCGGACATTCGAATCGTCATTTCTTGTTCTTCTAATCCCGCTTCTTCTAATAATATTTCAATTTTATCAATTAAACTAGGTAAATATCTTTCCGATTCTGCCATCGCTAATCCACAAGTAGGAAAAGCGACACAAGCAATCGAATTACGACGAACGGCTGACGCATTCTCTCCTCTAGAAATATTATATATACGTAATAAGCGATCAATTTGTTCCTTTTTCTCCTCTGTTACATTTCCAATAATTAAGTTTTGATTCGGTGTAAGGCGAAAATCACCTGTATGCACTTTAGCTATTTCTCGTAATCCCGTCATTAATAAATATTGATCTGTATCTTTAATTCTTCCATTTTGGATAAAAATCGTCATATGCCATTTTCCATTCGATCCTTTTACCCAACCGTAACGATCACCATTATGATCAAAATGAAAATCTTTTGGAGCAGACAACTCATATCCTAATCGTTCGTGTAATGTCTCTTTTAACCAATCGACTCCTCTTGCATCAATCGTATATTTAAACCGAGCATATTTTCGAATAGAACGGTTACCGAAATCACGTTGAATCGTAACTAATTTTTCTGCCACATCGACTGTTTTTTCCGGTGTACAAAATCCAATTATTCGACCAACTTGGGGATATGTATGTTCATCCCCATGTGTCATGCCCATTCCACCACCGACTGCTATATTAAAACCGATAAATTTCCCTTCCTCTATAATTGCGATAAAACCTATATCTTGAGAATAGACATCGACATCATTGGAAGGTGGTACGGCAATACCAATTTTAAATTTTCGCGGCAAATAAATATCTTTATATATCGGTTCCTCCTGCTCCTCTGTCTGTTGATGGTCCACCACCTTTTCCCCATCTAACCAAATTTCATGGTATGCATTTGTTTGTGGTTCCAAATGTTTGCTTATCTTCATTGCCCATTCATAAACTTCTTCATGTACATCTGATTGATAAGGGTTCGGATTACACATGACATTTCGATTGACGTCCCCACAAGCAGCTAACGTTGATAATAATGTATCATTGATCGCTTGCATCGTTTTTTTCATGTCCCATTTGACAATGCCATATAATTGAAATGCTTGCCTTGTCGTTAAACGTAATGTTTTGTTGCCATATTGGTGTGCGATATCATCCATCGCAATATATTGTTCCGGAGTGACAACCCCTCCTGCCGCACGAACGCGAATCATGAACTGATAAGCTGGTTCTAGCTTTTGTTTCTGTCTTTCTAATCGAAGATCACGGTCATCTTGCATATAACTCCCATGGAACTTCATTAAACGATTATCTTCTTCTGGAATACTTGCAGTTAATGAATCTGCAAATGACTCGACTAATGTTCCACGTAAATAATTACTTTGAATTTTTATTTCTTCCACATCACTATGTTTTTCTGTCATCGTTTCTAATGCTTTTTGATTTTTTAATGTCACTTTAAATCTCCTCTCTGTATGATTTGATGCTCTCCATCTTATTCTTTAATACACATCACGTTGGTAACGCTTTTGTTGTTGCATCATTTTTAAGTAAGCAGTTGCTTCCTCTTCAGATTTATTCCCTTCCTCTTGAATAATTCGCAAAATCGTTTCATGTACATCTTTCGCCATGCTTTTTTCATCCCCACAAACGTAAATCGCTGCCCCTCCCTCTAACCATTGATAGAACATTGTTTTTTCTTCCCACATTTTATGTTGTACGTATACTTTTTCTTCTTGATCACGTGAAAATGCAACATCCATTTTCGTTAAAACACCTTGTTTTATCCAACGTTGCCATTCAATTTGATATAAAAAATCTGTGCTATAATGTTGATCTCCAAAAAACAGCCACGATCTTCCTTTTGCACCCATTTCCTCTCTTTCTTCCATAAAAGATCTAAATGGGGCAATCCCTGTTCCAGGTCCAATCATAATAATCGGTACTTGATCGTCTGCTGGTAAACGGAACTGATCATTCTTATGCACATACATTTTCACTTTGTCTCCTGATTCTATACGCTGTGAAAATTGTGTCGAACAAACACCATTTCGCTCCCTTCCTCCAGCATGATAACGAACTACCCCTACGGTTAAATGTACTTCGTCCGGATTGGCGTGGTAACTACTTGCGACCGAATAAAGACGTGCAGGCATTTTACGTAATAATGGTAATAACTGATGTGGACTCGTATGTTGTAAGGAAAAGTCCTCTATTAAATCTAATAGATCATGATTTTCTATATATTCCATTAATTCATTTCTATGTTCTTCTTGTAATAAAGTCGTTAGTTTTTCGTGTTGAAAGGTGGATGCTATCTTTTCTAAGATAGGTTTAGTTAAGCGAGTGATTTCATAATAATGTTTTAGCGCATTTTCAATCGTCCACGCATGATCCTTTATCGTCATTTCTTTATCTTTTTCCCATCCAAAACTCATCATCAATTGTTCTACTAAATGTGGATCATTTTCTGGATAAATTCCGATAGAATCGCCAGGTTCAAATTTTAAATTGGCATCTTCGATAGACAATTCAATATGTCGTGTTTCTTTATTCGACCCACGCCCATTTAAATTTATATTTTCTAATACTTCTGCTTCAAAAGGATTTGTTCTCGAATAGAGCGACGTTACCTTATTTTCACTCGTTGTATTCGCTACGTTCTTTGGAGTAATTGCCGTTAGTTCTTTTAGCTCTGATGAGATAGATGTAAACCAACTTTCGGCATCTTCATCAAAATCTACATCACAGTCTATTCGGTCAGCAATACGAGTCGCTCCTAATGCTTCGAGGCGTTCATCAATTTGCTTTCCAGTTAAACAGAACTGCTCGTAAGAACTATCACCTAAAGCAAGCACAGAATAATGTAAATCATTTAATTTTGGTGCACGCTTACTATGGATAAACTCACAAAACTCTATCGCATTATCAGGTGGATCTCCCTCACCATGGGTACTAATGATAATAAGGACATGGGTTAATTTTTTTATATCTCGCGCTTTAAATTCATTCATACAAATTGCATTTACTTTTAAGCCATTTCCTAGT
>DVIO01000054.1 GCA_018711205.1 Candidatus Avamphibacillus intestinigallinarum
GTTTTATAAACAATATGTATACATTAAGCAAACAAGTAATCATTTATGTGTACAATATCCTTTTTTAGTTTCTTTAAGCTCCCACCTCCCCTATCATGAAGTACATTAAAAAAATAAAAATAGCCTTTTTATACCAAACGGCATAAAAAGGCTATATCATTCATCATATATACGAGTTATCTATTTACATTGAATAGGTTTAAACTAATTTACGACTAGCTTGACGCTTACGTTTGCGCCGATTGATTTTTGTCATCAATCTTCTTCTATTTCTTTTAGCCATTGTCTTTCTTCTCCTTCTACAAAAAGAAATGTCCCTTCGATCACTCCTTGATTGTATGTATGTGAATGATTTGTTATTCCAAGATGATGATTAGGTTACATCTCTTGAAGGAACAAAATCGTACATAATACAGTCACACCAAATGTTGACCAAAAGGTGAGCCAAATCTTTTTACGATCAAGCAAAGCAAAATCGCTCCTTCCTTGTATCTACCTTCATTATCCCAAAATAGAGATAGAATTCAAGTCATTCACGATTTCTTTACGATATCTTAATTCCATTGTAATATTTGAGACAAAAAAACCGTTCAATTCTTGAAATGAACGGTCTTTATATCTTAACCAACATTTTCTTTTTTAATCTGTTTACTGCGTAATTGTCCACAGGCTGCATCTATATCAGCACCGTTTTCCCAGCGGACCCCACTTTGAATCCCGTTGCGTTTCAATGTTTCATGAAATGCTTGAATGTCTTCAGAACGACTTCTCTGGTAGCCAGATTCATCCACCGAATTATAAGGGATTAAATTCACATAGGATAAATGACGTTTGTTTTTGAGCAGTTTAGCAAGTTCTTTTGCCTCACGCTCATGATCGTTCACATCTCGCAACATGATGTACTCAAACGTAATACGTCGGTTCATCTTACTTAAATAATAATCAACCGATTTCATCAGCTTCTCAATCGGAAATGCGCGGTTAATCTTCATAATTTGTGTTCTTAAATCGTTATTTGGCGCATGTAAAGAGATGGCTAAATTCACTTGCAATTCAGTATCCGCAAAATCATAGATTTTATGTGCTAAGCCACTCGTTGAAACGGTAATATGACGTGCACCAATCGCAAGACCATCCCCATGATTGACAACATGGATAAAATCAAGCAGATTATTATAATTGTCAAACGGTTCACCAATTCCCATGACCACAATATGACTGACACGTTCCCCGTCTCCACGTTCATCGAGATGCTTTTGTACATTCATAATTTGTTCGGTAATTTCGCCACCATCTAGATCACGATTTTTCTTTAATAAACCACTGGCACAGAAGGAGCAACCGATATTACATCCTACTTGTGTCGTCACACATACAGATAATCCATACGGAAAACGCATTAACACCGTTTCGATTAAGTTACCGTCTTTTAATTTAAATAAAAATTTAATCGTGCCATCTTTAGATTCTTGTTTAATCTCTTCCTCTAACGTATGTAACACGAAATGCTCTTCTAATAATGCAATGCAAGATTTGTTAACATTTTTCATATCTTCAAACGAACTCACACGTTTTTTATACAGCCAATCCCATACTTGGCGTACTCGGAACTTCTGCTCACCATGCTCCATTAAAAAGTCTTGTAATTGTTCATATGTCATTCCATAAATGGATTTTTTATTCATGATTTATACCTTCTTTCACGTTCATTCATCATCTCTTAATCATATAGAAATTCGGCAGATTTAGCAAATGAGATTTGAACGTCCTCTCTACAAAAATGAAAACAGGTTGCCAATAAAACGCGTGTTGGCTAACCTGCTTTCATCCTTATCCTAATATGAGCTTCGTTAATTCAAGTGGCTCAATGTATGTTCCGTCTTTATAAGCACGCATATTCCCACCTGAGATTTCATCGATTAAGATGATTTCGCCTGTTTTAGCATGACGTCCGAATTCTAATTTAATATCGTATAATTCAACACCTTTAGCACTAAGCGCATCTTTGACGACTTCTGATATTTCTTTCGTTAACGAAATCAGCGTTCGATATTCTTCTACCGTCAAAATACCAAGCATTTCTAACGCTTCTTCGCTAATAGGCGGGTCATTTCTATCATCATCTTTCAGCGTGATTTCCACAAATCCGTCTAATTTCTGTCCTTCTTCCGCATATTTCCCATAACGACGTAAGAAACTACCAACCGCACGATAACGACAAATGACTTCAAGTCCTTCACCAAATACAGTCGCCGGCACAACTGTCATTGTTTTTTCTTTCGTATCCGCTTCTACATAATGAGTGGGAATACCTTTTTCTTTTAATAGCTCAAAGAAATATTCAGTTAATCGTAAACCAGCTTCCCCAACACCATCAATTGTAAGACCGACTGTATTCGCCCCAGGATCAAAAACACCATCTTCACCTGTTACATCATCTTTAAACGATAATAAATAATGTCCATTTTCAAGGTCAAACACATCTTTTGTCTTTCCTTTATATAATTCTTTCATGTAAACGATTCCTCTCTTATACAGAAATAAGTACGTTGTCATCTTATAATATTATTTTATCACAGGAAAGCATCATGATACTACTTTTTTCGTAAAAAAGGTGTATATTTTTATAAATTTTATTCATTTTTTAAACTTAAATACGAATCATATTCTACAAAATCATGTTAATGTTCGGAAATTACTCATCTTTGATAGACGTTTCTTTTTCTGCCTTTTTCTTGGAATAGATGCGTTTTCCATAATAAATAGCCAAATAGGAAACAAACATGACGAGAATAAAGATCCCGAAGAACGTTAACCAGCCTCCAAAGGATTCAGGAATACCAACGATTAACACTTGAGCACCTGCTACAATAAATGCAATCGATGCAGCAATCGATTCCTCAGGTGTTTGTTTACGCTTTTTCTTCGTTGAAGCATTTGTTTGGTGAATCGGTGTTACTTTTTTCTTTAACTTCTTTTTAGACGCCACAGATTTTCTCTCCTTTACATACGTACCTCTTAATATCAACATTCTAGCACAATTGGAAAGCGTTTTCTTTATCTGATTCATACATCATAAAGCGGAAAGTTGGACGACTTTCAAAAAAGCGCTTATTCTTTCTATATATCTACTATTTATAGTTTATTATGAGGAGGAACTTTCATGACGACTCATCCATATAAAACGTTTGAAGGTATACCATTATCCGTTTTAGACTTATCTCCATTACGCGAAGGTTATACAGCATCAGATTCTTTCCAAAACAGTGCAAACCTTATTCAAGCAGCCGAACGCTGGGGCTATAAACGATATTGGCTTGCGGAACATCATAATATGCCAGGTATCGCAAGTTCAGCGACATCTGTTGTCATTGGACATTTGGCAGATAAAACAGAACATATTCGTGTAGGAGCTGGCGGGATTATGCTACCAAACCATGCCGCCCTTGTGATTGCTGAACAATTTGGAACGCTAGAAGCTATGTATCCCGGGCGAATCGATCTCGGGCTTGGTCGTGCACCGGGAACGGATCAACCTGCTTCCTATGCATTACGCCGTACATTAAACATGGGACCAGAAGCTTTCCCGCAACAAGTAGAAGAGCTAGAAGATTATTTTAAAGGCATTTCTCGTGTGAAAGCAGTGCCTGGCGAAGGGATGGACATTCCGCTTTGGTTCCTAGGTTCAAGTGGCTTCAGCGCAAAATTGGCCGCGATGAAAGGTCGCCCATTTGCGTTTGCTGCGCATTTCGCACCACGTTACACCATCCCTGCCCTAAATGTATATCGTGACAATTTTGAACCATCAGAACATCTGGACGAGCCGTACGCTAGTGTGTGTATCAATGTCATTGCAGCAGACACAGATGCAGAAGCACATAAGTTAGCGACATCTCTACAATTACAATTTTGGGGCTTACGACGTGGCACACCATTTCCACTGAGAAAACCCGTAGACCCTAGTGAATTAGAAGAAATGTGGACGCCACAAGAACGTGAAATTGTTGGCGCATCTGTTGATCCATTTTCAACGATTATCGGTAGTAAGGGAACCGTTCAAGCAGAACTGAAGCGATTTAAAGACGAAACAGATGCCGATGAAATCATGATCAACTCTGTCATTTACGACCCAGAAGCGCGCTTACGTTCCTATGAGATTGTCCATGAATTGATGGATAGCTAAGAAGAGAAGGAGAAAAACAAATGAAACTAATTTCGTGGAATGTAAACGGCTTACGAGCTTGTGTGAGAAAAGGATTTATGGATTATTTTAACGATGTGAATGCTGACATTTTTTGTGTCCAAGAAACGAAGCTCCAGGCAGGACAAATTGAGTTAGACCTTCCAGGATATGAACAATACTGGAATTATGCAGAGAAAAAAGGATATTCAGGCACTGCTGTGTTCACAAAGGAAACACCCTTATCTGTCAGCTACGGGGTCGGTGAGGAAACGAGTGAAGCTGAAGGACGCATTTTAACATTAGAGTACGACACATTTTATCTCGTAAACATTTATACGCCAAATGCGAAGCGAGATCTCTCGCGACTCGATTATCGAATGGAATGGGAAGATGCAATGTTTGCGCATATACATGCATTAGAGGAGAAAAAGCCTGTCATTCTCTGTGGTGACTTAAATGTTGCCCATCAAGATATTGATTTAAAAAATGCTAAAACAAACCAAGGCAATTCAGGTGTTACTGTAGAAGAACGCGGGAAATTTTCTACATTGCTCGCATCTGGATTTGTAGATTCTTTCCGTTATTTATATCCGGAACGGACGGATGTTTATTCGTGGTGGTCTTACATGAAAACCGTACGTGAACGAAATATCGGTTGGAGAATTGACTATTTTGTCGTATCAGATTGTTTAAAAACACATATTCAAGAAGCGCAAACTCATCCCGAGATTATGGGGAGCGACCACTGTCCAATCGTCCTAGAAATCAATAAACCGACACTTCAATAAAGCAAATCGTACCATAATTCAATCAAAAACTCACAGTTTTCTATGTTCGTAACCTATTACAAATATAGATAAGCTGTGAGTTTTTAAATATGTGTGTAAAGGACGGTTTTAGACATAATGCCAATGGAATATTTATTACGATATGATACGGTACATGTTTAAAATAAAATTTATAAATCAGGCGCATCCTCCTAGTCGTTACATGTATTTTACATGCCTCGTATTTTATATAACCGCTTCAGCTTCAAGCAATTCTGTTGTGACATATTGATATTTTGCAATTTCTTCACTTCGAATCCACTCATTACGCACAACATCTCGAATGAACTCCTGACTTGAAATAATCGTTGATAAATTCACCTGATTCGAAATACATAAATAGGATGATTCTCCATTTTTAAAGACTACTTCGTACTTTTTGTATAACAAATGTACCACCCCTTATTGGTTTTATAGATATATAACCTAATTTTGGTAAAAATATACAAAACATGACTATTTTTTACAATATCTATGTTACGGATGTAAATATAAGGGTTTTTTTTCGGTTCATAATGGCTTTCAGGTTATTATTTCACTTTCTACATCAATATGTATTGTAAAAAGGCAATCTACCTCGTG
>DVIO01000055.1 GCA_018711205.1 Candidatus Avamphibacillus intestinigallinarum
TAAAAAGCAATAACCAAACCAATATAACGAGTAAAATAGAAGATCTATTTTGATGCTTCGTCATTTCAATAATTGTTTGATTTGGACCTAGAACCTGAAATTCTACGTTAGGGTATTTGGCTGTTAACAGCTTCACAATTTGAAAAGCTTCGATGACCATATAATGTTCTGTATCATGGTTTATATCCAATATTTTTTCATCATACATATCATCCATCAATGTTCGCTTTTGACTACCGGTGATCCATGCAATATCAGTTAAGGTCACTGATTTTTTATGCTGAAATGAAACGTGTTTCTTGAGACGGATATAAATGATTGACATGTGCACCCTCCAGCTAAACGTGCTTTTTCATAGTATGAACCAATCATGACGTTTTTATGTTTCAAAACAAAAAGAACATGATTGGACTTCATTCCAATCATGTTCTTTATAAAATTCATTTATGAATCAACATTTTCATTTCTTCTAGGATTTTTTTCTCAAGCCGTGAAATTTGTACCTGTGAGACACTTAGTCTTCTGGCCACCTCAGATTGCGTTTGATCTTTATAATATCGCAAATAGATGATTAACTTCTCCCGTTCATTTAACATATTTAAAGCATCTTTTAATAAGATTTCATCAAACCAACCTTTATCTTCATCTGCAATTTGATCTAATAATGTAATCGGATCTCCATCATTTTCAAAAACGGTTTCATGAATAGATTGGGGTAATCTTGTTGCATCCTCTGCTTGGACAATTTCCTCGACGGTCACTTCTAAGGCATTTGCTAATTCTTGTAAAGTTGGTGCTCTGCCTTCTTTTTTAGATAACTCATCTTTTTTACGACGAATTTTATGATTCATTTCCTTTAAAGAACGTGATACTTTTACACTGCCATCGTCCCTTAAAAAGCGTTGTATTTCGCCAATAATCATAGGAACTGCATATGTTGAAAAACGTACATCAAATGCTAAATTAAATTTGTCAATTGACTTTATTAAACCAATACTACCAATTTGAAATAAATCATCTGGATCGTACCCTCTATTAATAAATCGTTGTACGACTGACCAAACTAACCTCACATTGCGCTCAACCAAATGATCTCTTGCAGTTCGATCTCCATCTTGACTTCTCTTAATCAAATCTCTTACTTCTTGATCTGTTAATATGGATTCTCGGTCTTCTTTTTTCACATTTGTATGCATGGTCATCTTTAGTTACATACCGTTTTAGAATGAATAAATTGTTTTTTCATCACAATTGTTGTACCTTGATGAATCTCTGAAAAGACCTCTACAGAATCCATAAAGTTTTCAATAATCGTAAAGCCCATGCCAGAACGTTCTAATTCCGGCTTTGAAGTATAAAGTGGCTCCTTAGCCGCTTCCACGTTAAAAATACCCTCTCCTTGGTCCTCAATCGTCAACGTTAATTCTGAATGCTCGATTCTACAATGCATTTGAATCCAGTTATTTGGGTCTCCGTGATATCCGTGAATAATTGAATTTGTTACTGCTTCTGAAACGACTGTTTTGATTTCTGTTAATTCATCTAATGTTGGATCAAGCCCAGCAATAAAAGCAGCAACGGTTACACGAGCAAATGACTCATTTTCACTGATACTAGAGAATTGCACTGACATTTCGTTATTCATGATACAATCACCCCCAATGCATGAAGGGCGTCATGTTCATCTTCTGCCTGCTTAACAATTTTAAATAGTCCTGACATTTCAAATAAACGCTCAATTGGTGCAGTAATTGAACATACCACAAATTGACCACCTAATTGTAATACTTCTTTATATCGTCCTAACACTACACCTAACCCAGAGCTATCCATGAATGTGATATCACGCAAGTTTAGTAGTACGTGCTTGACCGAGTGATGATATATTTCGTCCTTCCAACTCTCTCGTAATTGTTCTGCTTCGTGGTGATCTAATTCTCCTTGTAAGCGAACAATCAATACATCTTCTTCCACTTTGAATTCTGTTTGTAAAGCCATTACTCATCCTCCTATTCAACGTGCTTAATAACTGCATTTCGTGATTTGAGAATGGCTTTCCTGCATTACGACAAAAGTAGAAGAAATTAGACAGACTTCCTTACATTATTCAGAGACATTCACAATCTGTTGCATAGATCGTTTAAGTAAAGTGAAATAGTCAGCTTTGGTTATATCTTGTTCCACTGTTAAATCTGTTTCTGAAACAACTTTATCATCTTGCTTTAGCTTTAATGAGCCTATGACATCACCTTTTTGAATTGGTAAAGTAATATTTTTGTTGATATGAACATCCTTCGTTAAATGAGATAATGATTTCCCTTTTTCATGTACAAGATTAGCTGCTTGTTTTGTAATAATTGGCGTTTGATACGGTTTTGCTTTAAAATGCTCAAAATTTGTTATGTGCTCATTCTTAGCGAATTTTTGAGTTGTTTCATAATTGTTATAAGCGTAATCCAACATGTCAGTAGTAGCCTGATTACGCTCTTTTGGCTTTTCAGCCCCCATGACAACACTAATGACACGCATATCATCTTTTTCGGCTGTAGCAGTTAAACAATATTTCGCCTCTTTCGTGTAGCCTGTTTTCAGCCCATCTACATCATCATGGAATTTTACAAGTTTATTTGTATTTACGAGCCAAAATTCGTCTTCTGTTCCTTTTCTCAAGTAATCTTCATACAATGATGTATATTCTAAAATCTGTTCATATGTGACCAATTCTTTAGCAATCATTGCCATATCACGTGCTGTACTTTTATGTCCTTTAGCTGGTAATCCCGTTGTATTTTTAAATGTTGTATGATCTAAACCTAAACTTTTTGCTTTTTGATTCATCGCTTTCACAAAAGCTGCTTCACTGCCTGATATATGCTCAGCCAATGCAACACTCGCATCATTTCCTGAGGCAATCGCAATCCCTTTTAATAAATCCTTTACCGTCATTTCTTCTCCAGCTTCTAGAAATAATTGAGATCCTCCCATTGATGCAGCATGCTCGCTCACTTTAACCATGTCCGTTTCTTTTAATTTACCTCGGTCCATTTCTTCCATAATCAGTAACATCGTCATAATTTTCGTCATGCTTGCAGGTGGTAAAGATTTATCCGCTTGTTTATCAAACAAGACCTGTCCTGTATGTTGTTCGATTAAAATCGCTGACTCTGCTTCTTTAGCTAATTCCTTTTCATTTTCTTCTGCAAAAACAGCTGCTACTTGTAGATTAAACACACTACATAAAATGATACTTATTGTAACGAAATACTTTTTCATCTCGTTTCCAACCTCCAACACTCAATATAAAATTAGGTTGGCCAAAACTTGAATTTTTATAACACAAACAAAATATCATTTTATAATCAGGAATTTTGAATAATCCGAATATAATGATTTTTATCCCTTTAAATATTTTATAATACTCCGATAAAATAAGTAGATTCTAAACTAAATTAATTTCACTTGGATTAGAATCAAAATGCTTAGGCGGTTGAATTATATGAAAAAAGTAATTACTGTAACGGATGAATATTAGATAATAAAAACAGTAAGGAGATAATTTATGGATATCAGTCAAATTAATTCAAAACTCCCTTATACCCAATCACCTAAAACAACAATAGAACCTATCGAAACACAAAATGACTTTGGAAAAGACATAAAACAAACTAAAGATGCACCTATAGCAAACAAGGATATTTCTCATATATGGGGAGAGCTTTCTAAACAATATGATATTACGAATGCCACATTTAATGAGCTTAGTACCATAAGTACGACTTTATATGAAGCTGGAGCAATATCACTTAAGGAACACGCCGGCTTAACTTTTGACTTTGAACGGGCAACAGAATCCTTAAAGCAAGAAATACCTGGGATATCTTCTAATTTTACAATGTATGCCACAGAAGCTAATGAATCAGGGAAGAGAAATTGGATAGAGGAATTTCAAAAACGAGCAAATAGATCATACAATCATGGAAGTATCATTGGACATGAGTCCAATCTTAATTTAGCAAGTATTTTACAAAAATTACAACGTTAAGTGCGTGCATGAACGTATTATAATAAAGTACATTCATTTATTTTAAAAAAAGCAATTGGTGCGTTAACTGCTCCAATTGCTTTTTCCACTTTGATAATTATTCATTTTGAACTGTTTTACTGTATCGTTTTATAAATTAAGGTTGGTTTTGTAACCGTTTCTTTTGTGATCTGAATATGTTTAGATAAAATGTCTTTTACTTCTGTAACATCTTGATCATTCGCATAAATCGTTAGTAAAGCTTCACCTGTTTGAACAGCATCTCCTATCTTTTTATGCAGTTCAATACCAACAGCTAAATCAATCACAGATTCTTTTGTTTCTCTGCCTGCTCCAAGTAGCATCGCAGCATAACCAATTTTTTCAGCTGACATCTCCTCGACATAGCCTGATGTCTTAGCTCGTAGTTCATATTTGTATTTCGCTTGTGGTAAGTCTTCCGGATGATCAATCACCTTAATGTCGCCACCTTGGTCATAAATAAAATCTCTAAACTCTTGCAGAGCCTGTCCATTTGCTAAGTTTTCTTCTAATAAGCGACGCGCTTCTTCACCTGTTTCTGCTTTTTTCGCTGAGACTACCATTTGACTTCCGAGCTCTAAACAGAGTTCTCGTAAATCATCCGGCCCTTTATTACTTAAAATTTGAATAGCTTCTTGTATCTCTAAAGCATTCCCAATCATTCGGCCAAGTGGTTGATTCATATCCGTTATCATTGCGGTTGTATCTTTACCAGTAAGCTTTCCGATATTGACCATTGTAGTGGCCAATTCTTCAGCATCTGCTAAATTTTTCATAAAAGCACCAGTGCCCGTTTTGACGTCTAAAACAATTGCATCTGCCCCGGCCGCTATTTTCTTACTCATAACAGAGCTTGCGATTAACGGAATTGAATCCACAGTAGCGGTAACATCTCGCAAACTATACAGTAATTTATCTGCAGGTGTTAAGTTGCCGGATTGGCCAACAATAGCGAGTTTATTTTTATTCACCAGTTCAATAAATTCATCTGTTGTGACCTCCGCTTGAAACCCAGGTATAGACTCCATCTTATCAATCGTTCCACCTGTATGACCTAAACCTCTCCCGCTCATTTTCGCAATTGGAATGCCAAGAGAAGCGACGAGTGGACCTAATATGAGACTCGTCGTATCTCCTACTCCACCAGTTGAATGCTTGTCCACTTTAATCCCTGTAATTGAAGATAAATCAATTTGATCACCAGAACGTACCATTGCATTTGTTAAAGCTGTCGCTTCATCTGCATTCATATGCTTTAAATATATTGCCATTAATAACGCACTAACTTGATAATCCGGAATTTCTCCATTTGTATAACCTGAAATAAAATAATTGATTTCTTCTTTAGTTAAAGCATAACCGTCACGTTTTCTTTGAATAATATCATACATTCTCATAGGTTCACCTACTCTTCTGGCAGCGTTATAAGAATCTCTTTTAATAAACTTAAAAAATTGGTACGTGCCTTTCCAGTTGTTTCGATAACTTCCTCGTGACTCAATGGCGTATTTAAAATTCCAGCAGCCATGTTTGATATACAAGAAATCCCTAATACTCTCATCGACATATGTCTTGCAACAATCACTTCAGGTACAGTTGACATCCCTACTGCATCTCCTCCCAGTGTTCGAAGCATACGCACCTCGGCTGGTGTTTCATAAGTTGGACCAGTATTGGCTACATATGTCCCTTTTTTTAATGAGATGTTCAGTTTCTCCGCACACTCTATCGCGTGTTGAATATATGTTGAATCATATGCTTCACTTAAATCTGTAAAACGCTCGCCAAAAAACGCTTCATTTGGACCAATGAGCGGGTTTGTACCCATTTGGTTAATATGATCTGTGAGTAGCATGAAGTCGCCTGGTGTAAATGATTTATTGATTCCACCTGCTGCGTTTGTCACAACTAAGGAGTCCACGCCTAATAAACGCATCACCCGTACTGGAAACGTGACTTCATGCATCTCATTTCCTTCATAATAATGAACACGCCCACGCATCGCTACAATCTGTTTATCGTTTAGCGTACCAAACACTAATTCCCCGTGATGGCCTGCAACCGTCGATACAGGAAAGTGAGGAATATCTGCATATGGAATCGTAACAGTATCTGTTAATAACTCTACAAAATCACCCAAACCAGATCCCAAAATGACTCCAATTGTTGGCTTGTTTGTAGTTTGCTTTTTGAAATAATCTGTTGCTTCTTCAATATGTTTTTTGTTCATACTGAACCTCCTCATTCAGGTACAATATCTTTTAAAAAGCTCTTACCATGTTTTGGTTTTGCTACCTTGAAATTATCGGCAATTGTTGCACCTACATCAGCAAATGTTTTGCGAATGTCTAATTCCTTACCAACCTGAATGCCTTGATGATAAGCTAGTAATGGTACGTATTCTCTTGTGTGATCTGTGCCATGGTGAATTGGGTCATTCCCATGATCTGCTGTAAAAATGATTAAATCATCTTCTCTTATATTCGCTAACATTTCGGGTAGTTTTTGGTCAAACTCCATTAAAGCTTGACCATAGCCTTCTGGATCACGACGATGACCATATTTCGCATCAAAATCCACTAAATTCAAGAAACATAAGCCAGAAAAATCTTTTTTCATTGTCGTAATTAATTTTTCCATACCATCAGCATTGTCTTTCGTACGAACCGCCTCAGTAACACCTTCTCCATCAAAGATATCAGAAATTTTCCCTAAAGCAATGACGTCCTTTTGTCCGTCTTTTAATGCATTCATAACAGTATAACCAAAAGGCTTCAACGCATAGTCATGTCGATTCGCTGTTCTTTCAAAAGCACCTGGTTCTCCAATAAATGGACGTGCAATCACACGACCTACCATATACTTCTCATCTAATGTAAGTTCTCTAGCAATTTCACATATATCATATAGCTCATCGATTGGCACTACACCTTCATGAGCTGCAATTTGTAATACAGAATCTGCAGATGTATACACGATTATACTTCCGGTTTCTACATGCTCAATTCCTAATTCTTCAATAATAGCGGTACCAGATGCTGGCTTGTTGCCAATTACTTTTCTTCCTGTTCTCATTTCTAGCTCTTTAATGAGCTCATCGGGAAATCCATTAGGGAATGTTTGGAAAGCCGTGTCAATATGTAATCCCATTAATTCCCAATGTCCAGTCATTGTATCTTTTCCCACAGAAGCCTCTTGCATTTTTGTAAAATGCGCTTTTGCTTGTGGGACAGCTTGTACTCCTTTTAATGTACGAATGTTACCAAGCCCCAATGTACTTGCATTAGGCATCCTAAATCCTGGGACATTTTCTGCAATATGCCCTAATGTATCTGCTCCGAGATCACCATATTCCGCTGCATCTGGTGCCTCGCCAATTCCAACTGAATCTAATACAACTAAAAATATTCTGTTAAATTCACTCATGTATAAATCTCCAATCTTTATTCAATTAAGCACGCGGATGATATTTATCATACGTATCTTTCAAACGTGTTTTTGTAACATGTGTATAGATTTGTGTCGTTGCTATATCCGAATGTCCAAGCATTTCTTGAACCGCTCTTAAATCGGCGCCATTTTCTAATAAATGGGTCGCAAATGAATGTCTTAATGTATGAGGTGTCATATTTTTGTAAATATGAGCGCGACTTGCTTCACTTTTTAAAATCTTCCAAAAGCCTTGTCTCGTTAATACTGTGCCTCGTTGATTTAGAAATAAGACCGTACTATTTGGACGTTTTTTAAGTAAAGCAGGCCTACCATAATCAATATACGTTTGAATGGCTTGAATGGCTGTTTCACCAATTGGTACAATTCGTTCTCGGGATCCTTTCCCCATACATTGAACAAATCCCATTGTTAAATGAACATCTCCAATATTTAAGCCAATTAATTCACTCACCCGTAATCCTGTTGCATACATTAATTCTAGCATCGCTTTATTTCTCAGCGTTAAAGGTTTATCGCCTTGAATATCAAGTAAGTTCTGTATGTCCTTAACTGATAAAGTATCAGGTAGCTTTCGTTCCTTTTTCGGAGTTTCAATATGTAAACTCGGATCATTTGTAGTGATTTGTTCCCTAATTAAAAATTGATGAAACAAACGTATTGAAGACATAGTCCGAGATAGAGTTGCCGTAGATTTCCCTGTATCTCGCAATTGATATAAATACATTGTAATATCTCTACGCTCAAGTTCGCTCCACTTTATCTCAGGATATGTTTCCTTTAAAAAAGCAACATATCCTTGTAAGTCTCTCTCGTATGATTCTAATGTATTATGAGATAGCCCTCTTTCGATTTGTAAGTAGTGAAAAAAATCTTCTAACACATGTTCTTTCATCATTATTCTCCTAACCGAAAAAACAATCCTAAGCGTCCTAATAAACGCTCTTCAGAATGAAACACTTTTAATGCAGGTCCCTCAGGCTCATCATACTTATGATACTCCTCATATTCGTCATGCATCGCACTTAACCCAAAATAAAATAAGCATGTACAAATTAAAAAAACAGCAAACACTTTACATGTATCCCAAATAAATGGTCTCATTTTAATAGACTCCTCTATATTATAAATCATTTCTATATAGAAGATATGCTGAATGTTTATCATTTATACATCCGTTTTTAAAAAACAAAAAAGCCTTCCTTCAATAGAAAAAAGGCTGTAACACAGACTTATTTAACTTCTACAATTGCATGTTGGCATTGTTCACAAATTCCATGAAAAGTTAAACGATGGTCTTTAACCTGAAATTTCCAATCATTTTCAACAATTTTTTCAACGTCTTTTAATAAATCATCAGTAATTTCTTCAACAGATCCACATTCCATACAAACTAAATGATGATGGAAATGTTTTGCGCCTTCTTTACGTAAATCGTAACGGGATACGCCATCACCAAAATTGATTTTATCAACAATTTTTAGCTCTGAAAGTAATTCTAATGTACGATAGACTGTTGCCAAGCCAATTTCCGGGGCCTTTTCTTTAACCAAAAAGAAGATATCTTCAGCGCTTAAATGATCTTCTTCACGTTCCATTAATACTCTTACTGTTGCTTCACGTTGAGGCGTTAGCTTATAGCCTTGTTCACGAAGTTGTTTTTTAATTCCTTCGAGGCGGTGTTCCATGGCAAGTTCCCTCCCCTGTATCCATCTTTATTATATGCTTCTCAATATAAGGTGTCAAAGTATAATTATTATTAAGTCCTTTTAATAATTACTATTATATAATACTCATTCTCAATTGTAAAATGACTTAACTAGAACTTGCATCGCGCCATTGGCTACAAAGGCCTCTAAGCCCGCAGCAATTAAGGACAGAAGCAACAATACAACATATATAAAGAAATATTTTTTAAAAGGATGGACAATAGAATCGGTTTGATTTTTTCTAAATAATCGATTCAACAAAGAAAGTGAAAAAATCATGGATAGTCCTCCAGCTATTAGATAAATCGGAATCACCAACATATTTTGTGGTGCAATGGATATCCCCGCTAGTAATAATCCTTTCCATCCTAATTGATTCACAATAAAGCCAACTGAGAATCCGACAACAAGACCTTTAAGAAATAAAAAGATCCATACAAGCGGTAAACCGATAACCGATAATCCAAGTAAAAACATGATACATAAGTACTTCGCATGATAGAGAGAACTCATCGTAAAGATTGTTTTATGCTCGGTTGTTTCGCCTTTAGACATTTCAGTAAAAAAACGTTCTAAATAGAAATATAAATCTTGTTTTTGAACAAAATTCATACTGTTAACAAGAATAGCTCCAAAAATAATGCCTGTTAGAAACAATATTAACACAAACATATAAATTGTAGCATGTGTTCGAATGTGAAGATATAGGAGATTTCTTTTTGTATTCATAAGGTCCTCCAATTCATAAAACAAATTCTATATTTGAATTCTATGAAAGGAGGAGGTTAAACATACCAAATCTCTATTAATTTCTCTATTTATCTATATGAATGCGACCATACTTACCACCGCCACCGGCTTCGATTGATAATTTCCCGACTCTATTATCAAAAATCATTTGTGCGATTTGTTTAGATACAATGTCTTCTAAATCTGTTAAAGAAGCTTTATGAATCACATTCATCTCATTTCCAAAATGGTTTAATAAGTTGGTCATCGTTTTAGGGCCTAATTTCGGAATATAATCTAATGGCACTTGATAAATATAATCAGGTCTATCTCGGGCTACTGTGTCTGTAGCCAATTCTTCGATTCGATCAGCTACCCCTTTAATAATCTTCGTGGAGCCACAATGCACACACTTCGTTTCATCCGGTTTGTTAACCGTATAACATTGACTACAAACGGTAGAATAATATTTGCCCAAGTACGGATTCATACCATAATTGGTCCCGACATACCTTCCTTCTATGCCGTGTAATGCCCAATTTAATTCTTTAAATGTCGGTTCTTCCATCCAAATTTCTTGATACTCTCTGGCAATTTTAGCAAGTGAATGTGCATCCGAATTGGTAACATATGTGTAGTCGTGAAGCTCAGCTATTTGATCTGCCATATGCGTATCCGAGCTTAATCCAAGCTCTATACCATCTATCAAGTCTGGATCAAATACTTCTGTCAAGGATTCATGTACACCTTTTCCATATAAGCTTTTAAATGGGGTAAATACGTGAGCTGGTATGAATAGTCCGTCTAAACGCTTTGTTTCATATTGTAAGGCTTTACCAGTCCCGTAGTATCTTTGAGAACTTAATGTAATATTTTTCATTTTTCCGACCAACCACTCGGTAAATTGGCGCATTTTTTCAAGCGTTGGGAAAAAACATAATGTATGGAGTGGCCCTTTGCAATGTTCATCATACACTTCAATTTCTGCACCTAAGATTAAGGTAACATTTTCAAAACGAATTCCACCTTCATCAAGTTCATAGGCATCACCTTTTTGAATCAGATCTATAATTTCTTCCTGTACATCTGGTGCGTGACTGTCAATGACTCCAATCATATTAATCCCTTTACGTCTGCTTGCCTCTTTTAAAATATTTGTTAACGTTAAATTTTTAGAACCTGTAATCTTTACTGGTTTTTTATACTTATCTCTTCCAATATGGATATGCAAATCGGCAAAATACGGTTGTATTGTCATTTACATCAAACCTTGTGCCTTTACATACATCAGTGCATAATTTGTTTTTGCATCATGGATACGCTCTTCCTTCATATACATAAATGCTTCGTCTAATGTTAGTTCTAATAACTCAACAAATTCGTCTTCATCACCTTCTACTTCTATGTCGAGCTTTTCAATATCTGTCGTTAAATAAATATACATTTTTTCATCTGCAAATCCAGGTGATGTATAAAAGGAATCAACAAACTTTAAAGATTCGGTAGCTGTTGTATAACCTGTTTCCTCCTCAAGTTCACGTACAGCCGTTTGAATCGGCTCTTCTCCCTTTTCAAGCTTACCTGCTGGTATTTCTACAATTGATTTCTCTAACGGTTTACGATATTGTTCTACAAACAATATTTTCCCATCATTTGTAATGGGAATGATCGCTACTGCGCCGGGATGTTTAACCATTTCTCTAGTTGATATTTTGTCGTTCGGTAACTTTACTGTATCAACTTGAACTTGAATAATATGTCCATTAAATATTTGCTCTGTATCGATTGTCGTTTCTTCAAATTTTTTCATGAATATGTCCTTTCTTTGTTACAATATATTTATACTTCTAGTATACGGTATGACCCGTTATACTGTAAAAATAGTTGTTTCCTTATCATTTCCTTTTATTTTTAAAATCATGCAATCTCAGAAAGGAGTATTTTATGAAGCTAAATCAAGTCGGAAAATCAGATCTATATATTTCTCCTTTAACATTAGGATGTATGTCACTTGGCACAGATAAAAACCAAGCTCAGAACATTATTCATACGGCTCTAGAAGCTGGTATTAATCATTTAGACACTGCTGATTTGTATGATTATGGTGAAAATGAACGCATTGTCGGCTCTCTTATTCAAGATAGACGCCATGATATTATATTAACGTCAAAGGTCGGAAATCATTTTAATCCAAAAACAAAAGAACATTTTTGGGATCCTTCCAAAGAACATATTATAAATGGATTAAAAGATAGCTTACATCGATTAAAGACCGACTATATTGATTTATATATGCTACATGGTGGAACAATTGATGATCCGATTGATGAAAGCATCGAAGCGTTTGAAATATTAAAAAAAGCAGGACTCATTCGTGCTTACGGCATATCATCTATTCGGCCAAATGTCATTCGCGAATATGTAAGACGATCCTCTATTGATGCTGTTATGATGCAATATAGTATATTAGATCGTCGGCCTGAAGAAAATATATTAGATTTATTACGCGATGAGCAAATTTCTGTTTTAGCAAGAGGCCCCTTAGCTAAAGGACTGCTAACTACAAAAGCCAAACAGACTATCAAAACAAAAGGGAAAGATGGCTATTTAACCTATTCCGAACAAGATTTACAACAAATTGAGGCAGCATTACAAAAGCTGACACATGAGGCTG
>DVIO01000056.1 GCA_018711205.1 Candidatus Avamphibacillus intestinigallinarum
TAGATAAAAATAATATGAATATGAAAAGAAAAAGAGAATAGCGCTTTTTCATAAGGTTCTACCTTCCCTTCTCAATTTTATACTATCCTACCACACTGTGTTCCTTAATTCATATTTCACTCCACATCAAAATATACAAAAACCGGCAGCCTCCATATAGACTGCCGGTTTTATATTAACGGTAACCCCAAACCATTGTAAGGAGTGTACCCAAAATTGTAACAATCGCAATAAATAATGCGTAATATACATTTGTATAAATAGAAGCTTTATCTTCTGATTCACCAACGTGCATGAACATGACAAGTTGGATACCCGCCTGCATAAAAGCAGTCACTAGTAATAAAATCAAGCCTGCTTTCGCTGATAAATCAAACCATAACACACAAAGGGCAACTACCGTTAACACAAGTGAAAAGATGAAACCTGTTACATATTTAACTGGGAATAATTGTTTAAGTTGCAAATTACATCATTCCTTTCAAATAGATGAAGCTAAAGATAAAGATCCACACAACATCTAAGAAATGCCAATACAATGAAAAGATGAATGATTTATTGGCTGTTTTTGGTGTTAAACCATGTTTTTTCACTTGAAGTAAAATCGCAATACCCCAGACAAGCCCAAGTGTAACGTGAGCGCCATGTGTACCTAAAGTTGTTAGTAGTGCTGAAGTGAAGGCACTTGTTGAAAGGCCTGCTCCAACATCCACATAGTGTATAAACTCCGTGATTTCAAACCCAATAAAGATTGCACCTAATACAAGCGTGACAACTAAAAAGCTCATCATCGCTTTTTTATGACCTAAACGCATCGCATTGACCGCTAAGCCAATCATAAAACTACTCGTTAACAATACGAATGTTTCAATTAAAACGGGTCCCAGCTCAAAAATATCTTTTCCCGCTGGGCCAGAACCTGTATTGTTTACTAACGTAAAATATGTCGCAAATAATGTTGCAAACAGAGCAATCTCTGCTCCGAGAAAAACCCAAAATCCAAATATTTTTAGTCTATTTTCTTCTGTCGCATATTCTTTAGGAAGAGATTGGTCTATTTC
Organism: Candidatus Avamphibacillus intestinigallinarum; assembly: GCA_018711205.1. GTDB lineage: Bacteria > Bacillota > Bacilli > Bacillales > Amphibacillaceae > Avamphibacillus > Avamphibacillus intestinigallinarum. The sequence goes on from DVIO01000056.1 coordinate 1,062, forward strand.
CATGTGCCAACGCCTCACTTTTTCTTTCTGTCTCCGTAATTTCTTCAACAGATATATAATGTCCATCATCTTGATCGAACGAACGTACTAACATACAAACGAAAATACCAATGGCTGAGATAATCGCTGGAATCCACATTGAGAATACTAAGCTAAATCCAAGTACAAAGAAAATCGCACTCATGATAATTGGCCAACCGCTATTATTCGGCATATGAATCGGTTCATAATGACCTACAAATAATGGTTTTTTCGTTTCTTTATAATCCCAAAATGCTTGAATTGAATTAGCCTGTGGCGTAATCGCAAAGTTATATTCCGGAATCGGTGAATGTGTTGCCCATTCTAAAGAGCGTGCATTCCACGGATCCTCTGTTACATGACGTTTGGCATAACGTGTACTCCAGTAAATGTTGTAAACAATCAATGCAAAGCCAACAGCAAGTCCAAGTGCCCCTACAAATGAAAGCAAGTTTAATGGTCCAAAACCAGTTGATTCTGAATAGGTATACATTCTACGCGCTTGTCCATTTAAACCTGTAATAAACATCGGGAAGAATGCTACGTTAAAGCCGATTGCAATAAACCAGAATGACCACTTACCAATTTTTTCACTTAAACTAAAACCAAATATTTTAGGCCACCAATATGTGAAGCCGGCTAGTACAGCAAATACCGTACCTGGAATTAATACATAATGGAAATGCGCCACTAAGAACATCGTATTATGATATTGATAATCGGCACTTGCCATCGCAAGCATAACCCCTGTTACCCCACCAATTGTGAAAATTGGAATGAAGGCAAGAGCATACAACATCGGGGTCGTAAACCGAATACTACCTTTATGCAAGGTGAGCAGCCAGTTGAATATCTTAACACCCGTTGGTACAGCAATGGCCATTGTAGTGATTGAGAAGATTCCGTTTACCATTGCCCCGTGTCCCATTGTATAGAAGTGATGCGCCCATACCAGGAAAGATAGAGCTGAAATGGCGACCATACTGTATACCATTGTTTTATATCCATACAGATTTCTGCGTGCAAACGTTGAGATAATCTCTGAATAAATCCCAAACGCTGGCAAGATAACGATATATACTTCTGGATGTCCCCAAACCCAGAATAAGTTTGCCCAAAGCATGTCCATGCCGCCATTGGCCATTGTAAAGAACTGTGCACCGAATAACCGGTCCATCGTCATCAATACCAACGCAATCGTTAAAACAGGGAAAGCAAATACGATAATGACGTTCGTAATTAGAATAGACCATGTAAACATCGGCATTTTCATTAAACTCATGCCAGGTGCACGCATTTTTAAAATTGTAACGATGAAGTTAATCCCCGTCATCAATGTCCCGATCCCAGCAATCTGAATAGCAATTGCATAATAGTTCGAGCCAACTGTTTCACTAAAATCATTACCTGCTAATGGGAAATATGAAGTCCACCCTGCATCAGGTGATCCCCCAATAACAAATGATATATTAAATAACATAGCTCCCATAAAGAACAACCAGAAGCTAAGTGCATTCAATCTTGGAAATGCCACATCTCGTGCCCCGATTTGTAACGGGACAATAACGTTCATCAACCCGATAATAAACGGCATAGCCATGAATAAAATCATCACGACACCATGTGTTGTAAATATTTCATTATAATGCTGAGCATCAAGCAATCCATTATTCGGAACCGCTGTTTGCGCACGCATTAGCAATGCGTCAGCTCCCCCTCTAAATAGCATTAACAAGGCAGCTAACACATACATAATCCCAATTTTTTTATGATCGACTGTTGTCAACCATTCATTCCATAAATAACCCCATTTTTTAAAATAGGTAATCCCAACAACAAGTCCAATCACAACGAGTACAATTGCAATTTGTGAAGCAACAACCATTGGTTCAGTATGTTCTAATGCAAATCTTGAGAAATACTCCTTCATATGCACCCTTCTTTACATTTTATTTTCACTTTTTATGATGCTGATTCCATACTGTCATCATGTTCATGTGTTTCTGAATCCCCATGATCCGATTCTTCTCCGTCATCTGCATGATGCATCGAAGGTTTCGGAATAAAATCAAACTGTGTACCTGTATATGTTTTACGACCTAAATGACCATCTTTTAAATCTTTCTTCAATTCTTTTTCGGTAAGGGGATCTGCTGTTTTCTTAACATCATCGACCCACTTATCGTAGTCTTTATCTGTCATGGCAAGAACTTCAAATTCCATCTCTGCGAAACCTTTACCATTGAAATTCGAGTTACGTCCCATATAAGAGCCTGGTGTATCAGCAGCTAAATGTAATGTGTTGACCATGTTTTTCATCGCATATTTTTGACCAGCAAGCTGTGGTACCCAAAAACTCGTCATCGTATTATGAGAAAACAGTTTAAATTCAACTGGTCGATTCACTGGAATATTGACGTAGTTAATTGTTTCAATATTTTCTTCTGGATAACTAAAATGCCATTTCCAGTTCGACGATGATGCATAAATGACTAGTGGCTCTTTATCTTTTAAAGAGTCGGGTGTTGCTTCTACTTTATTGGTTGATTGAACCGTCACAATTGAAAGAAATGCAACAATTAAAATCGGAATCGTAATCCAAATGGTCTCTAACACTTTACTACCTTCAATATGTGGTGGTTTATAATTAGGATCTTGTTTAGATTCACGATATTTAAATAACATCCAAACAAACAATACATAAACAACGAGTAAAATCAGTGCCATCACAAGAATCGATAGCTTGATGACATGTGATTGTGTTGCGGCAACTGGTCCCTTAGGATTAAGCACCAATACATTACAACCAGAAAGCATTGGTATAATACCTAAGGTTAATAAAGCGAGAATAACTTTTTTCTTCATAAAGCTTCCCCTTCCATCATTTCTGATTTATTTTTTACACTAAAATGTGTGAATGAGTAATTTTTGTGATTCACTTCACATACGAGCTTGTGATGTATATCACATTTGATTTTAATTTTAAATCCGTCACAACCAAAACACAATAAGTGAATTTATTTTGCCATAAATTGTTCACTTATTTGTGTACAAATTGTGGCATCAGGCCAGAAACAATTATGACAATTCAATTTTATGTGAACTTTTAAACTATAGTCGCAACAAAGATCATATTACAGCTTTTCGTCACATACGTTAACAATACCAATTTATAAAAGGAATGATGTAAAATGAACACGCAAATATTACCTGTTTCACTGCAAACCAATCACGTAAAAGAAGGCCCTAAAGATATTTATTTTCCACAGGTAATTCACTTAAAAGATAAGCATGTTGAGCGAAAAATTAATCAAGCTATCGTCCACCTGCTCCATTCATTAATCGATTGGCAAAAAGAACAACAAGGCACAAATGAATTCACTGAAATAATCGGTCAATACGAAATCAAAACGAACGAACGCCATATACTGAGCCTAAACTTAATAAATTATGCGTATGCGGAAGGTTTTGCACATGGTTTAACCGTCATAAAATCACTTACATTTGATACTACGACAGGAGAGACTTACGAATTATCCGATTTATTCGCCCCAAATAGTGACTACATAAAAGTGCTTTCTCATAAAGTTGCCGAGCAGATTAAAGCAAGAGATATCCCTCTTTTAAATACCTTCACCCACATTCAACCAAATCAGGATTTTTATCTAGCAGACAAAGCCCTTGTACTTTACTTCCAGCTTTATGAAATTACGCCTTATTACATTGGTCTACCAATGTTTCCCGTTTCAATATATGACCTTGAAGGTATCGCAAAAAAGGACGGTTTATTGACAAGATTAATGGCTAATTAACATTATTCTTATACAAAATATTTCCCGGGCAATGATATTAGATGATTTTGTCGAACAAACAGTCACCTCATACGCGGGCACTATAAAGTCGGATTACAGCTTACTGTATCTGGCTTTATTTTTATCATCAAACGCTCTTTAGTATTTATAACAGAACACTTATAATGAACATAAGAATCTTTAAAGGAGCTCGTTATGCATACATATACTTTTAAGCATGTTGAAAATGAACATAATATCCTTCCTACATTTTCTCTTGCCTTACAGCCAACAACTGTCACAACTTTATATAGTAATCCCGATTTACAAAACGCCTTATTCCACTGCTTATTAAAAGAAAAAGAGATGACTGTATTTGACGGGAAGGATGGCTTATATGAACGATTATCTGTTGAAGCAAACATTAAATTCTTTCATAATTGGCTAAATTGTTCGCTCCCCTTAGCTGAAATTCTTGTCATGTTTGCACTACATAATTGTGCACATAAGAACATCAAAGATTGTAATCACTCTGAAATTCAACGTGTATTATATGCGAAATATTTCATGATGGCACCAAAGCATATTACCTTTCTTGAACCTGTTCACCGTGTTGATATTGTGACAGTTAATGTCTTTATGATGTTACTCGGTAAGTTTACGGAACAAAACATCCAAACACTCGTACTTATTTCAAATCTTGAACATGCTTTATTACTTGGAGATGAGACTATTAAATTACAAAATGATGGGTTACATCCGCTCATCGTAGAAGATCAAGAGAATCACAACAATCATACTGCTACGCTCGTTGACAATAGCCCAAAAACGACCGATCTTTTCAAAGTATCCGCAAAGATGCAAGATAAAGTTGTCTTCTTTGATCCGACAGAAATTGATTATATTGAAAGTCAGGAAGGAAAATCACATATTGTTGTCAATGAAGAGTATTTCTCACTGAACGCCTCTTTAACAGAGATTGAGAAGAAATTGGAGATGTATGGCTTTTTCCGTTGTCATCGTTCATATATCGTCAATTTACAAAAGGTACGTGAAATCATTACCTGGTCAAAAAACACATATTCCATTCGGATTAACAATAAAACACATTCAACGATTCCACTCTCAAGATCGAAAGTACAAGCCATCCAAGCGATGTTCGACCTATCTTAGATCCCTTACATATGTGAATAAACGATTGAAGTATCTGTACGGTTACCAATCAGTTTCAAGATGGTACATCTCAGCTTCCGAAACGTACATTTAGATGAAAAACGCATGCGTTCAATAGCATTCCACCTTATGATGAAGTTAACTTCATTTCAACCAAAGGGGGAATCGTTTTGAGTTATGCCATCCAAGTTCAACAAGTCAAAAAAACGTTTAAGCAACAAACAGCTATAGAAGACATCAGCTTAACTGTAAAATCAGGGGAAATCTTTGGACTGCTTGGTCCTAGTGGAGCTGGTAAAACAACGATGATTAAAATACTAATCGGAGAAAGTCCCAAAACCGCTGGTACTGTTCAAGTACTAGGGTACTCTCCGAAACATTTCAATTCAGCGACATTCAAAAAGCAAATTGGGGTTTTATCAGATAACAGTGCTTTATATGATCGTCTAACCATTCAAGATAATTTACAGCTATTTTGTAAGTTATATAACATTGCAACTACGCAAATTGATACCGTATTACAAGTCGTTAATTTAAATGATGAAAAGCATAAACAAGTGGCCAAATTATCTAAAGGGATGAAGCAACGTGCACTGCTTGCAAAAGCCTTATTACATCAACCTACTTTATTATTTTTAGATGAACCGACATCTGCTCTCGACCCTGTCAATCGTGAACATATTCACAAAGGATTACGACATTTAAATGACCAAGGGACAACGATATTTTTAAACACACATGATATGGATGAAGCAACACAACTATGTGACAAGGTCGCTTTCTTAAATAATGGGGTTATTCAAGAAGTCGGTAAGCCAGATGACTTAAGATATCAGTATTCCAATCAATCATTCCAGATTACAACCATTCATAATGAAACCTTGATACTCGAAAACAAGCCAGAAAATGCCCATAAAATTGCACAATTGATGCAAAACGAAGAAATCAAACGAATGGAAACCAACTATCCAACGCTTGGGGAGATATTTTTAAAGGTCACTGGAAAGGAGCTCATTTAATGAATATCCAACGTATAGCTGCAATCTTTGAGAAGGATTTAAAAGACTTCATGAAAAATTCAATGCTTGTATTTTT
>DVIO01000057.1 GCA_018711205.1 Candidatus Avamphibacillus intestinigallinarum
CACAGTAGTTAAGTTCCCCAGCGCCGATGGTAGTTGAGACTTTGTCTCTGCGAGAGTAGGACGTTGCTAGGCAAATTAAAACCCGAGTGAGGCTATAAAGCTTCACTCGGGTTTTTTGTCTGTTGTCACAAAAGCGTTCATACCAGCAATTTTACCGGTTACTAAGGCGCAGGTGATATTGTATCCACCCGTATAGCCATGAATGTTTAAAATTTCGCCGCAAAAAAACAAGCCATTTATTTTCTTAGATGCCATCGTTTTAGGATGGATCTCTTTTGTAGATACGCCACCACCTGTTACAAATGATTTTTCTATAGGCAGTGTCCCATTTACCTTAAATGTAAAATGCTTCAAGCTCTGTACAAAATCCTGCAATTCTTTTTTAGAGAGTTCTGAGCCATTTTTATGTTCATTGATGTGCAAACGCTCAAATATAAAATGTAACAAACGGTCGGGGACGAGACCTTTCCAAATATTTTTCAAAGATTTTTTTGGATTCTCTGTACATAATGATCTAAGTTGTTTTGTCAGTGAATCAATGGTTTCTTCTGGGAAAATGTCTAGATGCATTGTAATGTCTTCATGTCGTTTCATTTGTTCTTTAACGACAAATTGAGAGCATCTTAACACGGCAGGACCTGAAATACCGAAATGTGTAAAAATCATATCCATTGTATGTGTAATGATTGGTTTATCTTTTTTGTTTAAGACAGATAAAGCAACATGACTTAAAGATAGCCCCTGTAATGTTTTGTCATTAATAAAAGGTTCATTGGAGGTTAATGCGACTTCTGTTGGGAATAAGTCAGTTATCGTATGACCCGCTTTTTTAGCCCACGCATACCCATCTCCTGTAGAACCCGTATGGGGAACAGATTTTCCACCTACTGCTATGACGACTGAAGTAGTGGTTATTTTTTCCTCATTTGATAAAATAACGGTATGAGACGCTTCCTTATAGTCAATTGCTTCAACAGGTGTATTCATTCGAACGGTAACGTTAAGTGTTTTTAAGCGGTTGATTAAAGCGTTGACAACAGATTTAGCTGAATTGGACTTTGGAAACATTCTTCCATGATCCTCTTCTTTCAAACCGACCCCTAAATTTTCGAAAAAAGCGATAATGTCTTCATTATTAAAGACAGAAAAAGGACCATATAAAAATTTACCATTACCCGGAATATGCTGAATGATTTCATCAATTGGCAAACGGTTTGTGACGTTGCACCGACCTCCACCTGAAATGGCTAATTTTGTTCCGAGCTTTTTTCCTTTTTCAAGCAATAATGTATGTGCTCCAGCTTCAGCGGCTGAAATGGCGGCCATTAATCCAGAAGGACCACCGCCAATTACGATTGTGTCATATTGTGCCATAATTCTATACTCCTTTAAAATTGCCATTTTCTATTAAATGTATCAAAGATATTAAGATTTGAACATAATAACGTATGAGAAATCATTATATGATAAAATGGCTAGGATGACCATTATAAGAGATGCAGGTGAAAGAATGTCTACCCAAAATATGATTCGCGGTACAATGTTATTAACAGTTGCAACATTTTTATCAAAATTTCTCGGTATGATTTATGTGATTCCCTTCAATGCTATCATTGGAACAGATGGGGGAACTTTATATAGTTTTGCTTATACACCGTATAATATTTTACTAAGTATTTCTACGGTAGGTGTCCCACTTGCTGTATCGAAATTTGTTGCTAAATATAACTCCCTTGGAGATTATGCAACCGGACTAAGGGTATACAGGTACGGTTTAATGATGATGCTTGGAACTGGTATCGTGACCTTCCTTGCGTTGTTTTTCAGTGCAGAATGGTTTGCAGGACTTATGATTTCTTCTGATGAGGCATCAAGTATTAGTGTAGCAGACATTGCAATGGTGTTACGGATGATTAGTTTCGCACTCATTATTATTCCAGCAATGAGTATTTCACGTGGCTTTTTCCAAGGCTATCATTCAATGGGGCCAACAGCTGTTTCAACGGTGATTGAGCAAATTGTACGTATTATATTTGTATTAGGTGCGAGTTATATCATTATTTACGTCATGAATGGTGAGATTGCAACAGCTGTAGGATTTGCAACCTTTGCAGCGTTTATTGGTGCAGTTGCTTCTTGTCTAGTGTTAGCTTATTACTGGCGTAAACGCAAACCTTATATTGATCAACAATTAAGGGCGCAAACGACATCATATGATTTGCCGATTAAAAGTATCGCTAAAGAAATGATTGTGTATGCTATTCCATTTGTTATTGTTGGGTTAGCGACACCACTTTATCAACTTGTGGATCAGTTTACATTTGAACGAGCGATGCGAGCTATTGGCGAGAGTGATGTATTTACAATTTATTATGCTGCGATTAATTTATATGGACATAAAATTATCTTGATTCCAGTTACGCTGGCTACAGGTATGTCGGCAGCTATTATCCCAGCTTTAACGAAATCCTTTACGGAAAATGATCAAGCAGGTCTTTCTGAACAAATTAATAAAGCGTTGCAGATTATTGTTGTGTTAGTAATTCCAGCTTGTATTGGACTTGTCGTCCTATCAGATGTAGCCTATGGTGCTCTATATGGCTTAAACAATATTGATCTAACGGGGCATGTATTAGCGTGGTATGGGCCAGTTGCCTTATTGTTTGCTTTATTTACAGTCTCAGCAGCGATTTTACAAGGGATTAATAAACAGAGCTTTGCTGTGATTAGCTTAACATCTGGTTTGTTAGTGAAGGTTATTTTTAATATGTCCCTCATTCACACATTTGGTGCCAAAGGGGCTGTTTTGGGTACAGGGCTTGCAGTTGGTGTTGCGGTTGTTCTGAACCTGTGGAAAATGAAGCAATCGATTGGCTTTTCATTCAAACCGACGTTAAAAATAACTGTACTCGTACTGATTTTTTCCGCTATTATGTTCCTAGCAGTATGGCTTACTAAATTTGTTCTAGGATTATTTTTAAATTACTCTGAAGTCCATTTGTATACCGTTATCGTATTAGGACTTAGCGTACTTGTCGGTGCATATGTTTATTTATGGCTAAGCTATAAATCAACATTACTGGAGAAAGTACTCGGAGAAAGAACGAACATTCTTCGTAAAATTTTTAGATAAGGGGTTAGGTCTTTGCGTATAGATAAATTATTAGCTCATTATGGTTATGGAAGTCGTAAAGATGTGAAAACTTTATTAAAACAAAAAAACGTCACGGTGAATGGAGAACGAATAAAAACATCAAAATTCCATATCAATCCAGATGTTGATATCGTTGAAGTAAATGGTGATGTCATTCAATATAAAGAATTTATTTACTATGTGTTACATAAACCAAGTGGATATATTTCTGCAACAGTCGATGATCGTGAACAAACGGTCATCGATTTATTACCTATGAGAGCGCAACAGATTTATGAACCATTTCCCGTAGGGCGTTTAGATAAAGATACAGAAGGATTGCTGCTCATCACAAATGACGGAAAGCTTGCACATGCGTTAACTTCGCCAAGGCGAGAAGTACCAAAGACATACTACGCTCACATTGATGGGAGAGTTTCAGAGTCTGATGTAAAAGCATTTCATGATGGCGTTACATTAGATGATGGGTATAAAACAAAAACAGCTGATTTGGTTATTTTGAAAAGCGGAACCATTTCAGAAATTGAGTTAACAATTACTGAGGGTAAATTTCATCAAGTCAAACGGATGTTTGAAGCAGTTGATAAGAAGGTTATATACTTAAAACGGATCCAAATGGGAGAGATTAGCTTAGATGATGCACTTCCATTAGGTGCGATTCGGGAATTAACCGAAAAAGAACTCAACTATTGTGAACAAATGGTTGGAGAACAGGAAGCGTAACATGTCAAAAGTAGCTCATTATTTTATTGCGATTAAACTTTCAAAAGAAATGAAACATGCATTACGAGATTTGCAACATCGATTGATTGATGATGTGTCTTATAAAGAATGGGTTCATGAACAAGACTTCCATATAACGTTAACCTTTCTCGGTCCAGCTAACGAAAATATAATGACAAGCCTCATTAAGCAGCTCGAACAGGAATTGTTGGAAAAACCATTTGATTTACATATAACAAATGTGCACACTTTTGGAGCTCCGAAACAGCCAAGGGTTTTATGGTTAGGCATTGAAGCGACCAAAACATTAAACAATTTACAACAACTTGTCGATAGTATAGCTGAACAGCATGGTTTTCCAAGAGAGAAACGTTCGTATACGCCCCATATTACGCTTGCAAAGAAATGGAAAGACCATAGTAAGACTGTAGAATTAAAAGCCATTCAGCAAAAGACTGATTTCCCATTAGAATACGTTCATGTTCAACACATTGCGGTTTATCAAATTTTTCCACAAGAGCACCCTAAATATGTCCCCATACATATGATTGATTTGAAGGAGTGATTACCTTGGCACAACTGATTAAGTTAGAGGACTATGTATCCAGATATGAATGGGATTTATATCGTTATTCAAGTCAATATATTAAGCTGAAAAAAGAACGTTGGAAAGAGCTTCATACTGAATGGGAATTAGCTAAGCAAAATGGTTTATTTGATGATGTTCCTGATTTCCATGATGAAATAGAAAAACAACCAAAAGTGCACAAATGGAATATTTTTAAAAGAAAGCAGCGCCAAAAGATTACTTCTGAAACATTAATAGAAGAACAGGAAGCAGATAAAGCAGATCTCTACCAAAAATTGCGCCTAATGAGTGAGACCGATTTGAAGCAATATTTTTTAGATGAATTATACCCATTCCAATTAAAGTGGGCAACGTCTACATTATCGCGTGTTTCTAATGTTCATGCGAAATATCAAAAACATCCACATTTAAAATACTTTTTACAAAGGTTTCCAGATACATATTTTTTAATGTATCGTCCAATATTTGATATCCAAAATGCAGCAGTTGAAGCGGATATTGTGTTGATTAACCCAATTGGCATTGAAATCATTTCGCTCATTGATTTACCAAAAGGACACACCATTATGGCTGGAGATGAACGGACTTGGCATATTGAAGCAAATGATAGGCGAGAACGGATGTTAAATCCATCTATTTCCTTGAGGAGAACAGAGAAGTTTATCCAAGGTATGCTGCATAAAGATTCAATAGAATTTCCAATTCGTAAAACCATCTTGTCTAGAACGAATCAAATTATTTCCGCGACCGCACCGTATAAAACGAATATTGTCGATTATACAAGCTATCCTAATTGGTTTGCTGAAAGACAGCGTTTGCGCTCTCCGATTAAAAATATCCAATTAAAAGCAGCGGATGCGATATTAAAACATTGTCAAACAGATGCGGTGACTCGACCGGATTGGGAAGACGTACAGGCGGAGAAATATGTGACTGTTGAACAAATAGAGGAAGAAGAATAGACTGATTGTCGTTTATACGAGAAGCGGTCTATTTTTTCTTGCTAAAAATGTCATTTTCCGCTAATCTAATTACATGTTTGTTTTTTTGCGATGTTTAAAATTTAGATAGATTTGAGGAATGATTGGTGGACCGTTATAAACGACTACTTGGAGAAGAATGGAATATTGTCCCAGCTGGTGGTTTAACTGGTGAGGCTTATGTCGCTGAAAAACAAGATAAACGTTTGTTTTTAAAGCGTAATTCTTCACCTTTTTTGGCGGTGTTATCAGCAGAAGGGCTCGTACCTAAATTAATTTGGACCAAACGGATGGAAAATGGTGATGTCGTTACGGCACAGGAGTGGATTGAAGGACGCGCGCTTCATCGAGAAGAAATGCAGGATAAAGCAGTCACAAATTTAATCTATAAAATACACCATTCTGATGAATTATTATATATGCTTAAAAGAATGGGACAAGAGTTTGTCCCAGCTAATGTACGGCTGCATTCCTTAAAGGCATATGCGAGGTTCGAACAAATAGATGATACATACCATATTGTTCAGCAAACCTTACAGGAACTAACCGAAAAACTTCCGGTTCTCAGTGAAGAAACACAGGTTGTATGCCACGGTGATTTAAATCACAATAATTTAATTAAATCGACTCATAATGAAATTTATTTGATTGATTGGGATAATACGCGAATTGCGGATCCCTTGTCAGATATCGCGGTTATTTTAGAAAATTACGTTCCGATGTCAAATTGGTCGGATTGGTTAAAACAATATGGCTATACATTGAATCGTGAGCTATTTGAAAAGATATTTTGGTATATAAAAGCGGATGTGCTTTATTATATTCTTTGGTCACGTAATCGGAATCGAATCGATTATTTGGATAAATGTTTGAAAAAGTTAGTGCGCTTAAATGAGCAATCGAAATTTTATTAAACCTTGTTATATTAAATGAAAGAAGTGAAGTAATTGAGACAAAGGCATAAACCATGGGCAGATGACTTTATTGCAGAGCATGAAGATATTTTCATCGCCAATCCTAATAAGCAAAAAGGCAACTGGTCAGATGTATTTGGGAATGATCATCCCATTCATTTAGAAATTGGTACAGGTAAAGGACAATTTATTATTGGGATGGCAAAGCAATATCCTGATGTGAATTTTATTGGACTTGAGGTTTCAAAAAGTGTCATTGTAAATGCAGGTGAAAAATTACTTCATGAAGGGTTACCGAATGTGAAGCTTATTCTTGCGGATGCCAATTTACTATTAGACTATTTTCAGCAAAATGAAATCTCAGAATTGTACTTGAACTTTTCAGATCCTTGGCCGAAAAATCGCCATGCCAAACGACGTTTAACATATCATACTTTTTTGAAACAGTATGAGGAAATCTTACGTCCCCATAAAAGTGTTATTTTTAAAACAGATAATCGTACGTTATTTGAATATTCTTTAGTCAGTATGTCACAATTTGGCATGCGTTTAGATGATATCACGTTAGATTTGCACGAGCTTTGTGATGAAACGAATGTGAAAACAGAATATGAAGAGAAGTTCTCGGAAAAAGGTCAACCCATTTATCGTGTGAAAGCAAGATTTTAAGAACGGGTTGATATAAAAAAACTGTATGCTGTGGTGAAGGATATAACCTCCTATAGCATACAGTTTATTTGTATTTGATTATACGATTTATTGAACGGCATATGCATTGATAATTGTACCCGTTACTTTATCAATATCGAATTCATAAGGAACGTTTTTTCCATTCATATTCCGAGTGACGCCACCGTGATAAACAGTATAACGCAATCCATTATGATTTAGTGCTTCTGAATTCATATAAATCCACGAACCATTAATTGGACCATGAGCCCCGAACGTTTCTTTCGCTTTGGCTAGTGCTTTTTCTGGGGACAGCACTTTAAATCGATCTGTCTCTTGTTTTGTTAAATAACCAGCGATAAAGCCTGTTGTTGCTGCGCAAATTAAATATCTTTTTTTCACTTTAATCACCTCTTCTAATTATGTAACTATTTATATACTATACCCTTTTTATGAGAATTCATTGCATAAAATGCTTAATTTCTCAAATATGAAATAACGATGAATGATTTAGATTGGATTATTGGATAATGTGGATATAAAAACGTTATACTTACATATAGAAGCAATAAATAAATGAGGATGTGCAAATAATCATGAATCAAGAAACGCTAGAAATGTTTAGAACACTTACCGAATTACCAGGAGCTCCTGGGGATGAAGGTAAAGTACGTGCCTTTATGAAACAAGAATTAAGTAAGTACTCAGATGAAATCATTCAAGATAATTTGGGTGGTGTTTTTGGTGTCAAAAGAAATCAAGGTCCTAAAGTGATGGTCGCAGGACACATGGATGAAGTTGGCTTTATGGTTACCCAAATTACAGATAGTGGGCTCATTCGCTTCCAGCCTCTTGGTGGTTGGTGGAATCAAGTTCTTTTAGCTCAGCGTGTTCAAGTGATTACAGAAGATGGTCCAGTGATTGGAGTTATTAGTTCAATCCCCCCGCATAATTTAACAGAAGCTCAACGCAATAAGCCAATGGAAGTTAAACATATGTTGATTGATGTTGGAGCAGATGATAAAGAAGATTGTGAGTCAATTGGGATTAAACCAGGTCAATCGATTTTACCAGTAAGTGAATTTACACCACTTGCAAATGATAAAAAAATTCTTGCTAAAGCATGGGATAATCGTTACGGTTGTGGTTTAGCTATTGAATTAATGAAAGCTTTACAGCATAAAGAACTTCCAAATGAATTATACTCAGGGGCAACAGTGCAAGAAGAGGTTGGTTTACGTGGTGCTCAAGTTGCAGCAAACATGATTAAACCTGACATCTTTTATGCATTAGATGCGTCTCCTGCTAATGATATGCAAGGTTCTACAAAAGAATTCGGTCATCTTGGTCAAGGGGCTCTTTTAAGAATTTTTGATCGGACGATGATTACACATCGCGGACTACGTGAGTTTATTTTAGATACAGCGGAAACCAATGATATTCCGTATCAATACTTTGTGTCGCAAGGTGGGACAGATGCTGGTCGTGTACATGTATCTAATCAAGGTGTCCCTTCATCAGTAATTGGAATTTGCTCTCGTTATATTCATACATCTGGATCCATTATTCATATTGATGATTATGCGGCTGCAAAAGCTCTTGTAACAAAACTTGTTGAAACAACGGATCAATCTGTGATTGATACGATTCAAAAGGCTTAAGTGAGTAGGTATGATACATCATACAATCGCAGTAGGTTCTAAAAATCCGGCTAAATTAAAAGCTGTACAAGATGTTTTTCAGATAGAGCAAGTACTGCCTATAGATGCACCTTCCTATGTAAGTGCTCAACCTTTTTCGGATCAAGAAACGAAGCAAGGGGCGATTAACCGGGCAATATCTTGTGTTGATGAATACGCTGCTGAAATAGGGATTGGATTAGAAGGGGGCGTGATGTCACTCGATGATCAATTGTATTTGTGTAATTGGGGTGCTTTATACACAAATGACAATAGGCTATATGTTGCGAGTGGGGCACGCATTCCTTTACCTAAAGAAGTGAGTACGCCCTTGTATGAAGGTGTGGAATTAGGGGATATTATGGATACGTATGCGAAACGACTTGATGTTCGTAAAAAGGAAGGCGCCATTGGTATCTTTACGAATAATCTAGTGGACCGTGGAGAAATGTTTAAACATGTTGTCAGATTATTGTATGGTCAATATGTATTCCAACAAAACATGGGCACACAATAAAAAAACTCGCCAGAGATCATTTCTATTATAAGAATGATTTCTGACGAGTTTTTAATTAACAAGCTTATTCAAAGATATAAGCAAGTACTTCTAGTGCTTGATCGACTTCATCAACGACTACATTTGCTTTGTTTGAGAGCTCTTTAAGCGGATGAATGAATTGTTCTGGACGAATAATAATCAATGGTTTGTTTAAGGCTACAGCAGCACTTGCGTCCATTGCTGTATTCCATTGTTTATATTGTTCACCAAATAATGCAATCACTACATCTGATTTCTCCATTAATACTTGTGTACGTAAGTTATTAATGCTTGATGCCGCATCATCACGGTAATATTTACTTGGTTGTTCTCCAAGAATATCTTCACCTACACTATCAGAACGATCATGAACAAGTTGTGGTGAAACAAAGTTTAAAGGTAGGTTTTTAGCTTCTGCTTTTTGTTTAATTTCGTCGCGCCAATCCGTATGAATTTCGCCAGCTAAGTATACTGTTAATTCCATTGAAATCCCTCCTATATGTATTCTCCCTTATCATATACAATTTTAGGCAATCAGACAAATGTAATCACTTTAAATATTCAAAAAAACGCGTAAAAGCGGTAATCTTATGAAAAATGAGTTAGAATAGAAACAGTGTAGAATCCGAGTTTATTGAAACCATATACAATCAAAGTTATGATATTAATTAGGTGGAGGATGAGAATGATGCAAAAACTGACATCGAAAGAAGAATTTCAAGAATTGATTCACAATGAAAATGCGATTATGGTATTTTCAGCTGATTGGTGCCCAGATTGTCGAGTCATTGAACCGGCATTAGAGATGATTGAAGTCGATTATCCAGAATATACATTTATCTATGTCGATCGTGATGAATTTATCGAAATTTGCCAAGAATATGATATATTTGGGATTCCGAGCTTTTTAGCCTTCCAAAAAGGTGAAGAAACAGGTCGCTTTGTATCAAAAGATAGAAAAACAAAAGAAGAGATTGAAGCGTTTTTAGACGAACTCCCTTCGTAATAGATAGGTAAGGAGGATACGAAATATATGAGAATGACAAGTTTGAAGATGAAAAAAATTCTTGATGAGCGTCTCGCCCATGAAGATTTTCATACAGCATATAATAGAGATCAAGACACGTATCGTATTGAATGGAAAGACAGCCATAAAGGCATGTCTATCAAGTTACCAACTGTGATTGCAAAATATAACGAACGTGGAGAAGTAGCGCTTGAAGAGCTGGTAGAGCATGTAAGTGAAGCGCTGAAAATCATGAATGTTCATCATACATTAGATGGTATGGAGAAATATATTTATCCAGTAATTCGTTCGACATCGTTTCCAACAGAGACAAAAGAAGGAACGAAGCTCGTTACAAAAGAGCATACCGCAGAAACAACGATATTTTATGCGCTTGATTTAGGGAAGTCTTATCGTTTAATCGATGAAGTAATGCTTGAGGACGCTGATTGGTCAGTTAAACATCTTGAGGAAGTTGCGACTTTTAATTTGCGCTCGTTAGATATTCCTTATAAGGTTGATACAGTTCGTGATAATGATTTTTACTTCATTGCTAAGCAAGATGGTTATGATGCAAGTCGAATCTTGAATGAATCATTTTTAGAAAAAATGTATGCGCAAATGAAAGGTGAAATGGCAGTTGCTGTGCCTCACCAAGATGTATTAATCATTGCCGATATTGTGAATAAATCCGGTTATGATATTCTAGCTCAAATGGCGATGAAATTCTTTGCTGAGGGTAGAATCCCAATTACCTCACTTGCGCTGATTTATGAAGATAAACATTTAGAGCCTGTGTTCATTATGGCTAAAAACAAACCAACAAAAGAATAAGAAAAGGAATGAAGTTGTAAGATGAATGTATTTTATAATTTAAAAGGTATTGGCGATGTATTAATGATTTCATTTAAGGAAGATCGTCGTTATAACATTAAAGAAGAGACACATGGTGATGTTACGAAGATAACTAATCTATCTGGCAATGTATTAGGTTATAACATATTTAATGCCTCTACTTATTTCACTTTAACTGAAGCAGGTAAAGTATCGGTTGATGAAGCATTTCTTGGAGAGATTAAAACAGTGTTAGAAAAGAATGGTATCCAAGATCGTTTAGATATTGATGTGAGCCCTAAATTTGTTGTCGGTTACGTGAAAACAAAAGAACCTCACGAAAATGCTGACAAATTAAGCGTTTGTCAAGTAGATGTTGGAGATGAAGCGTTACAAATTGTTTGTGGTGCACCGAATGTTGACGCTGGCCAAAAAGTAGTTGTTGCTAAGGTCGGAGCTGTTATGCCAAGCGGTCTAAAGATTAAACCAACAAAACTTCGTGGTCTGCCTTCGAATGGAATGATTTGTTCACAAAAAGAACTGGGATTACCGAATGCACCTGAAGAAAAAGGTATTTATGTATTAGAAGATTCATATCAAGTTGGCGAACCTTTTGAATGTTAATATGAAAAGAGTTGTTCATTCAGTTGAACAACTCTTTTTTGTATATTTTGGGATAAAGCACTGCATATTCATTAGAAAACTGATAAAATAATGATAATCACTCTAACGGTGAAGTACGAGTGATTTTGACAACAAAGGATTATCAACAATAAGTGAAAAGAGCGAGTGATTTATAATGTGGGAAAGTATTTTAACAAGAATTAAAAACCTTTTTACATATGAAGTTGACGTGCCAGTCGATGAGAAAGTAATTCGAGAGGACCATAAAGAGCTAGCTGATATACAACATAATCAAAATCAAGCATTGGAACCAAAAACGAAAGTGATTTATCAATATCCAAAAGACCAAAAAACAAACGAATTTAAACCTAAACAATCGGTGGACAAGAATCGTACTGAGACGAGAAATAAACGTACCCAAAAGCAACATACTCCAAATCAACAACTAAAACAATCTGAGCGACAATTTAAAGCAAAGTCTAGAGTGGAAGAGGAATTGTTGTTCTTAAAAAATCATTCCAAACAGCGATCTGAACCAACAGCTAAACGCAATAATCAAGTTCAGAAAACACAACCTTTCGCTCATTATCAACATACACCTAGTTTCATTGAAAAAGAAACAAACCGGCAACCATTTAAGTTAACACCTGTCCCTTCACCGATCTATGGCTTTCATAAGCGGGATCCTTATGAAACAGAAACGAAGACGCCGGCTTTTATTCGCAAACAGCAACGTCATCCTGTGGAAGACAAGCGAGAAGACACACAAACAGATGTTACTTTACAACCTGAGGAAAAGTCGAACATAAAGAAAAAAAGAAACCCCATACAATCAGGGGATTACGAACAAAACGTATTTCAAAGCATACTAAGTGAACATGAATTAGAACCAAACATCGAACGAGACATAGAAGAAGTTATCAAAGTTGAGCAGCAAGGGCAATCGGATATGTCTAACAAGCATTCAACTAGGAGAACATCTCGGGACGAGTCAAAGCAAGTAAATTCGGACACAGAGATTCCGTATAATGTGATGCGTAATCGTGAGGAAATATTTAAGAGCTATCAAGAGGATCAACAAGAGCAAGAGGAAACAGTTCCTACAGTAAATAACGAAGAAGAAAATGAACCTTTACAAAAGTTAGAGCAAGAAGCTCAGATGATAGAGGAAACAGAAGAAAGTGAAGCGAGTATTCCCTTTCATTTATTAGATGACCCAGAGCTAGAAGATAATGATGACGCGGCTTGGATTGTGCAACAACAGGAATTGCTTGAACAAACATTGGAGCATTTTAATGTAGCGGCTAAAGTCGTCAATGCTACAGAAGGACCGAGTGTAACACGCTTTGAAGTGCAACCTGAACTAGGTGTGAAAGTGAGTAAAATTAAAA
>DVIO01000003.1 GCA_018711205.1 Candidatus Avamphibacillus intestinigallinarum
GTGTTACTCACCCGTCCGCCGCTCGTTCCACATACGTCCACCCGAAGGCTTCTGTATGCTTCCCGCGCTCGACTTGCATGTATTAGGCACGCCGCCAGCGTTCGTCCTGAGCCAAGATCAAACTCTCCAAAGAAAACTCTGCTTTTGATGGAATCAAAAGCCTAGTTGCACTTGTGCGAATAAGATAAAATCTCAATTCGCCAAAAAAGTTTGCATACTATTTCGAAAAATAATATGTCTCTTAGCTTGCTTTTAAAAACGGTTACCCGTTTCTTGACATAATTGGTTGTTCTGTTCAGTTTTCAAAGAGCAAATCATTTCGTCGCTCGTTTTGGCGACTTTATTAATATATCATCTGCAAGAAATAATGTCAACATATTTTTTCACAAAAACAATTAAATATATATGTCTCGTGCAGTGCTTATTAATAATATATTGTTATATTCCCAAAGTCAATCATTTTAAACATATTTTATTAAGAAAATCCCCTTTTTCATTAAATACTAATGAAAAAGGGGATTAAACTGTTTAGTTCGCCACGATATTCACAAGCTTTCCAGGTACCACAATAACTTTCCGAACTGTTTTACCTGAAATCCATTCTTGAATATGCTCATTCTCTAAGGCTATTTTTTCCAAGTCATCTTTCGTTGCTTGTTTTGACACTTGAACTTTTGCACGTACTTTACCCATAACCTGAAGGACAATCTCTACTTCATCTTCTATTAATTTTGCTTCATCATAAGTAGGCCAAGCTTCATAAGAAATCGTATGTTCATGACCTAAACGGTTCCAAAGTTCTTCACAAATATGTGGTGCAATCGGCGACAGTAATTTTACAAAACCTTCAACAAATGATTTCGGTAATATGTCAGTTTTATTCGCTTCATTTACAAACACCATCATTTGAGCAATCGCAGTGTTAAAGTGAAGATTTGTGAAATCTTCACTTACCTTTTTAACCGTCTCATGATAAACTTTTTCGATTTTTTCATTTTCTTTATCCTGTATTTTATCAACAAGAGATCCGTCTTCCTGAATGATAAGGCGCCAAACGCGATCTAAAAATCTTCTTGAACCATCTAGTCCGTTTTCTGACCATGCTACTGATGCATCTAGTGGCCCCATAAACATTTCATACAAACGAAGAGTATCCGCACCATGAGACTCAATGATATCGTCAGGGTTCACAACATTCCCTTTAGATTTACTCATTTTTTCATGGTTTTCTCCTAAAATCATTCCTTGATTAAATAATTTTTGGAATGGCTCTTTCGTAGGGACAACACCAATGTCATATAAAAACTTATGCCAGAAACGCGCATATAATAAATGCAGTACAGCATGCTCAGCACCACCAATATAAATATCAACTGGCAGCCATTTTTCTAATGCATCTTTAGCTGCTAATGCGTCTTTGTTATCTGGATCAATAAATCGTAAATAATACCAACAGCTACCTGCCCATTGTGGCATAGTATTCGTTTCTCTTCTTCCCTTCATCCCCGTTTCGGGATCTGTCACATGAACCCAATCACTATTTGCAAGTGGTGATTCTCCTGTTCCAGATGGCTTAATTTCATCCATTTCCGGTAAAGTTAATGGCAACTCTGTTTCTGGTACAGTCGACATTGAGCCGTCTTCCCAATGAATAATTGGAATTGGCTCACCCCAATAACGTTGACGTGAAAATAGCCAATCTCTTAAGCGATACGTTACCTTCTTCTCGCCTTTTTTATGTTCTTCTAGCCATTGAATGGCTTTTTGAATAGCCTCTTCTTGATACATTCCATTTAAAAAGTCAGAGTTAATATGTTTATCATCTGCAAGTTGTGGTGCTTTACTTAAATCTCCACCAGTAACGACCTCTTTAATAGGTAAGTTGAATGTAGTGGCAAATTCATAATCACGTTCATCATGACCAGGTACAGCCATAACTGCACCACTTCCATAAGTAATCAATACATAATCCGCTATCCAAATCGGGAGCTTCTCATTATTTATTGGGTTTATAGCGTAAGCTCCAGTAAATACACCTGTTTTATCTTTAGCTAAATCTGTTCGTTCCAAATCAGATTTCTTCCCGACTGTCTCTATATACTCTTCAACCGCTTCTTTTTGTTCAGCAGTTGTGATTTCTTTAACAAGTGGGTGTTCTGGTGCTAAGGCCGTATAAGTTGCTCCAAATAATGTATCAGGTCTCGTTGTAAATACTGTAAACGCTGATTCATCATGACCAGCAATGTCAAACGTAACTTCAGCACCTTCAGAACGACCAATCCAGTTACGTTGCATATCCTTAATGCTTTCAGGCCAATCTAGTTCTTCTAAATCCTCTAATAAACGATCAGCATATGCAGTGATTTTTAACATCCATTGTTTCATCGGTTTACGAACGACAGGATGTCCACCACGTTCACTTAAACCATCAATAACTTCTTCGTTAGCTAGAACCGTTCCAAGTGCAGGACACCAATTCACAGCAACTTCATCAATATAAGCGAGTCCTTTTTCATATAATTTTGTAAAAATCCATTGCGTCCATTTGTAATAGTTCGGGTCTGTCGTATTAATTTCACGGTCCCAATCATATGAAAATCCAAGTTCTTGTATTTGACGTTTAAACGTTTGAATATTTTTCAACGTAAATTCGGCAGGACTATTCCCTGTATCAAGTGCATATTGTTCAGCAGGTAAGCCAAACGCGTCCCACCCCATTGGATGTAACACTTCATACCCTTGCATCCGCTTCATTCTTGAAAGAATATCTGTTGCCGTATAACCTTCTGGGTGTCCAACATGTAAACCGGCACCAGATGGATACGGAAACATATCTAATGCATAAAACTTCTCTTTGTTTGTATATGTATCACTTTTAAATGTTTTATGATCAAGCCAATATGCTTGCCATTTACTTTCAATTTCTTTATGTTGGTAACCCACTTTTCTTCCCCCTTAAATTTAGAACGAACAATGCCTTTATCAAATTAAATTAAAAAGGCAACTCGTATAGAATGGAATATATTTCAATTTCCGAGTTGGACCTTTCTACATGTACTTATAAGTTTGTGTGTCGACTGACAAAAAACGATACGAAAACGTTTATATCTCATTCGAATTGTAATGAACAGCACTAGCTTTGTCAAGAAAACCTATTAGTATAAACTCGATTATAATCACCAAAATATTTTTAGTTTGAACGTAATCATGCTAAAATTAAAACATGAAGATTTGACTTAATTAAAGGAGCAAACTGAATGATTAAAGGAATTATTAATTACTCGCATCATTTACTCGAATGCTGTGTCACAAAAGGTGATACGGTTATAGATGCAACCTGTGGAAATGGACATGACACTTTATTCCTTAGTGAACTTGTCGGCCCAGAAGGTCATGTCATTAGTTTTGATATTCAACAGCAGGCAATCGTAAATACGCAAAAAAAGATGACAGAACATAACATTCATAATGTTGAACTTGTTCATGATAATCATGCCCACGTTGCGAACCACTTAACCGCTGCACATATGAACGGAATTGGTGGTGCCATTTTTAATTTAGGTTACTTGCCTGGTAGTGACAAATCGATTATTACAAATGCTTCATCTACGTTAATTTCACTAGATACGATTTTAGGGTTTTTAAAACCTAAAGGCGTTATTGTTCTAGTTGTATACTATGGTCATGACGGAGGTCGTTCCGAAAAAGATGCACTTCTTAAACATGTCATTCAATTAGACCAGAAAAAGTACAATGTCTTAAAGTACGGTTTCATTAATCAGAAGAACAATCCGCCCTTCATTATTGCTGTACAACGCAAATCATAATTGGCATTTCCCTATCAATCGGCCCTTAACGTCCTTTTGATAGGGCATAATACAATTTCGTATTCCAATAAAATATCTTCCCCGCTCCACCTACTCGTTGTAAACATGCCTTTTTAATCTCCGCACCATTTCGCAAGGTGCCTGTTTTATCATCTGATAAATACAAACCAACCAGCCCTTTTACAATTAATCTATGAAAAGCTGAATCTGGCAGTTTTCGAACATTTTCTAATGATGTTTCAATAAATAACAGTAAACGTTCTAATAATACTTCATCTGATTCATACATCGCACAGAAATTCAAATCACCTTCTCTGGCATCTTCCTCTTGATCAATTACATAATCTAATAAAATATGCAGTCCTTGTATATAAGGATAATAAGCTGAAAAGATGTGCTCGAATTGAGCGTCTGTTTGTTCTTCTTGTAAACAATATGAAATCAAACAAAAAATCCCTAACGTTGATCCACTAGCTGCCGCAAATTCCTGCCATAATAAATCAGGATTGTGATTTTCTTGTTCGTACCATTGAAGGAGTCTCGGTAAGCGCTCTTCATGCTTTACATGCTTATGGATTTGCAACATTCGATATTGGGTATTTAATTGAAGGAGATGTTTGTGTAGCATTGAAGGTATCTCAAGCCTTTCAACAATCTCCTGACATGCTTGTACTAAACTTAGTAAATAACCTCCATCATCTTGATCTTCGCGATATGTATAATAATTCGCTGTCTTTTCTCCAGTGAATACGTCTAACATTGATTGATGAAGCTGTTCAAAATCACGCGGATCAAGCGAAGTACTTCTATCGCATAGATTGTCTAAATAATCACTAATCGTTTGATACGCAACGATAAAACGAATCGCTTCTTTAAACTGGGAACCTGCTAAAAATGCATAGATCCCACCGCCATGACAATGAAATTTCTTATATTCTAAACTTAATAAAGCCTGTTTTCTCAATTCTGTATTGGGGATGTGTGTAGCTTTCTTACGCCAATATGACAATTCGCTTTTCACACTTGGTAACAACTTGACATAAACATCTTTCATTAATGCTACTGCAGACATCGATTGTTTCTGTTTCATATCGTCTTCTCCCATTCCCATATTGCGTTAAATTTCCCGATAGATATACTGTATAGTATGACCTATATTTAAAGGAGGATACAAATGATACATCATTTCAAAGATAATTATCCAATTATTGATGAATCAGCTTTTGTTGGGAAAAATTCAACCATTATTGGTGACGTTGTAATTGGTGAACAATCAAGCATTTGGTTCAACGTCGTCATTCGTGGTGATATTGCCCCTACTCGAATTGGGAAACGTGTAAACATTCAAGATTTATCCATGATTCACCAAAGTAAAGGAATGCCTGTTATTGTTGAGGATGATGTAACAGTTGGTCACCAAGTCACATTACATTCTTCAATCATCCGTAAAAAAGCTTTGATTGGCATGGGATCCATGATTCTTGATGGTGCAGAAATTGGCGAAAATGCCTTTATTGGAGCCGGTAGTCTTGTGCCTCAAGGGAAAAAGATTCCACCGAATACTTTAGCTTTTGGAAGACCTGCAAAAGTCATTCGTGAACTAACCGAAGAAGATTACGCTGAGATGGAACGTTTACGTAAAGGATATGTCGAAAACGGACAATTCTATAAAGGATATGAAGATTTATGCCATACTTGGACAGATTATAGTAAACCACTTAAATAATTTCAGATCATGACGATATAATAAGTAGAGGCATGTAGATTACATGCGTTTGACAATTATCGGAGTGATCAATGTGTTATTACCTTTATTTTTCATCAGTTGTATAGTCGCTTTATTATTTATTTGGATTGGCGAACGTTCAAAACACCGGATTATTCAAAAATCATTCCGCATTTACGCTGGGTTGTTCACGATTCTCACGATTGTCTTATTCATGATGAGCTTTAATGAATTAAAACCAACCATTCAAACAAACATCCAACATGCATTACATCCTAGAAAATCTGAGTCACAAACTGAAACAAAGCTAACGACTGAATATGATATTAAAGGAGCTGTCCTTTTAGAAGCTCCGCTCGTCAAACAATTACCCGAGCTTCCTCGTGGATGTGAGGTGACGAGTCTAGCCATGTTACTTGGTTATCATGGCATTGAAGCGAACAAATTAGATTTAGCAAAAGAGGTTAAAAAAGACTCGAG
The DNA here is from genome assembly GCA_018711205.1 of Candidatus Avamphibacillus intestinigallinarum. Classification (GTDB taxonomy): domain Bacteria; phylum Bacillota; class Bacilli; order Bacillales; family Amphibacillaceae; genus Avamphibacillus; species Avamphibacillus intestinigallinarum. The sequence goes on from DVIO01000003.1 coordinate 6,034, forward strand.
TTCTTATAAAGAAATTGGCGAAGAGATTCATTTCGGTAATCCGCATGATGGATTTGTTGGAGATATGTATTCGTTCGATACACCAGGATTAGGTGTGTATAATGAACCCATCGAAGACTTACTGAAAAAATATGTCGATCCCGCAAAAATCAATAATTTTTCCGGTGGCGCATTTGAAGAAATCATTCAGCAATTAAATCAAGATCGTCCTGTTTGGGTGATTATCAATGGAGCATATGACCGTTTACCAGATAGTTCATTTACGACATGGCAAACAAAAAGCGGACCAGTCCGCATTACGATGCGAGAACACTCTGTCCTTGTGACAGGCTATGATGACCGCTACATTTACTTTAACGACCCACTTGCCCAAGATTCAAAAGCACCGATTGATAATTTTCGAAATGCATGGGAACAAATGGGCAAACAGGCAATGACCATCAAATAAGGTCATTGCCTGTTTTTTATAGCACATATTTAAAATGTATATTTATTTTCCACAAAAATTTGATGCCATTGCATAAACATAAGCACAGTCCAAATTTTCCGGCTATAGTCACCCTTACCTTGACAGTGTTGATCAAGAAGACTACGAATGTATGCTTTATCTAACAAATGGTCTGTTTCACTATCGTGAATCAATTGTTTCGCCCAACTGTTCAATTCATCTTTTAGCCAGTGACGAATCGGAACCGGGAAACCAAGTTTTTTACGATCTAACACATGATCTGGAATGATACCACGTGAGGCTTCACGTAAAATTTGTTTTGTTGTTCCATTCGCAATTTTTAAATCTACTGGCAACTGACTTGCCACTCTAAATACTTCTTTATCTAGGAATGGCACACGCAATTCTAAAGAATGAGCCATCGTCATCTTATCTGCTTTAAGCAAGATATCTCCACGCATCCACGTATGAATATCAATATATTGCATTTGATTCACTAATGGTTGTCCTTCTACTACATCATACAGTGGGTTTGTAATGTTTTGGTAATGCCACGCATCTTGATATGTTTTTAAGAAAGTTGATTTCTCAGCTTCCTCAAACATCTTCGCATTCCCAATATAGCGCTCACGCATTGGTGTAGTACCGCGCTCTAAGAAACTTTTACCTTTAACCCCTTCTGGTAGGACAGTAGCGACTTTTCTAAGAAGCCCATTCACCATATTCGGCATTGAATTAAAGAGTTTCAAAGATTCCGGTTCACGATAAATATTATAACCACCAAATAATTCATCAGATCCTTCTCCCGACAATACAACCGAAACATGCTTTTTCGCTTCTCTAGAAACAAAATAAAGCGGTACACAAGCCGGATCTGCTAATGGATCGTCCATATGCCACATAATTTTCGGCAAATTCTCTACATATTCTTCTGGAGAAATAATATAAGAAATGTTTTCAACGTTTAATTTTTCTGCCGTTTCTTTTGCAACATCAACCTCTGAGAACCCTTCACGCTCAAAACCGACAGAGAATGTTTTTAAATCGGGATTGATTTCTTTGGCTAATGCCACAATAATCGTTGAATCAATACCCCCAGATAAAAACGAACCGACGGGTACATCACTTCTCATATGTACATTTACCGAATCGCGTAGGACGTCTTGAATATCCTTAATCCAATTTGCTTTATCCATAATAACCGGATTAAACGTAGCATGGAAGTAACGGGTAAATTCCATAGGGCTTCCAGGTTTTTTCTTAAAATAATGACCTGGCTCAAGTTTTTTAATCCCTTTTGTCATCGTATAAGGATCTGGTACATATTGGTAACTTAAGTAATATTGTAAGCTTTCTAAAGAAACCTCTTCTTGCTCTAAAAGTGTTGTAATACTTTTCTTCTCTGAAGCAAAAAACACACCTTCATCATGCTCATAATAAAATAATGGTTTAATACCGAAGGGGTCTCTCACACCGTAAAGCATCTCTTCTTCAACATCCCAAATTAAAACAGAAAACATACCGCGCAAACGGCTAAATGCCTCTTCACGATATTTGGCGAATAAAGCCGCAATCACCTCAGTATCCGATTCTGTTTCAAATGTATATCCAGCTTCGATGAGTTCCTCGCGAAGTTCAATATAATTATAAATTTCACCATTAAATACAAGTTGAATCTTCTCATCTTGATAGCTTAATGGCTGACTTCCGCATTCTATATCGATGATACTTAAGCGTCTAAAACCAAACGACACATAATCATCATGATAATATCCCTCATCGTCTGGCCCTCTATGTTCGATGATGTTATTTTGTTTTTTAAATTGTTGACGTTCTATATCTGTAAGCTGTTTCTTATTGTTTCGTATCATTCCAATAAATCCACACATGATGTTTCCTCGCTCTCACTCAAACAATTTTTATAATTTATACTTTTCGAGTATAGCATAAGACATTGATTTTTTTCATGTTTTATCAGAAATTTTTCATGATCCAATCATAAAAAAGCTATAAGACGAAAATATATAAACTCGTCTTATAGCCCTACAATCAATTTATGATTCACAAATATTATTTGCTTTCGTTAATGCCAACAATTCTTCTACTTTATCTGTTTTTTCCCAAGTGAAATCTGCATCAGTACGGCCAAAATGACCATAGGCAGCAGTCTTTTTAAAAATCGGTTGCTGTAAATCTAACATCCGGATAATACCTGCTGGACGGAGCTCGAAAATTTCTCGAACGGCACGAACAAGTACTTCTTCTTCAACAACGCCTGTTCCAAATGTATTAATCGCAATCGATACAGGCTCTGCTACACCAATTGCATAAGCAAGCTGTACTTCACACGTTTTCGCTAAACGTGCAGCTACGATGTTTTTTGCTACATAACGTGCAGCATAGGCAGCAGAACGGTCAACCTTTGTCGCATCCTTTCCAGAAAATGCGCCCCCACCGTGTCTTGCATATCCTCCATACGTATCCACGATAATTTTACGTCCTGTTA